>NZ_JAFGYX010000228.1:0-237 GCF_017491625.1 Pseudomonas sp. 50_B | reverse complement strand
TCATCGACGATGCCAGATAGATCAGGCTGGTATAGGTGCCGGCGGAAAACAGGGTGATCAACAGGAAGATCTGGATCATCACGTTGGTCAGCCACAGGGCATTGACCGGCACATGGTTGGCGTTCTCGCGGCGCAGGAACTCCGGCATGGTGTGGTCCTTGGCCGCGGCGAACATGATCTCCGCACACAGCAGCACCCAGGACAGCAGCGCTCCCAGCAGCGAGATGATCAGGCCGA
>NZ_JAFGYX010000227.1:0-237 GCF_017491625.1 Pseudomonas sp. 50_B | reverse complement strand
TCATCGAGGTGGCGAGGTAGATCAGCGACAGGTAGGTGCTGGCCGAGAACAGAGTGATGACCAGGAAGATCTGCACCATGGCATTGGTCAGCCACAGGGCGTTGGCCGGTACATGGTTGGCGTTCTCCTTCTTCAGGAACGCTGGCATGGTCCGGTCCCGGGCGGTCGCGTAGAGAATCTCCGCGCACAGCAGGGCCCAGGACAACAGCGCCCCCAGCAGGGAAATCGCCAGGCCAA
>NZ_JAFGYX010000226.1:0-237 GCF_017491625.1 Pseudomonas sp. 50_B | reverse complement strand
TGCCCAGCCAGGCGCTGATCCAGTAGCCCCAGGCGGACGAGAAACCCATGTAGTCGCCGAATCCGGCCTTGGCGTAGGCATATACACCACCGTCCAGATCAGGTTTGCGATTGGCCAGGGTCTGGAAAACGAACGCCAGGGTCAGCATGCCCACAGCGGTAATTCCCCAGCCGATCAGCACCGCACCGGCATCGGCCCGGGCGGCCATGTTCTGCGGCAGGGAAAAGATCCCACCGC
>NZ_JAFGYX010000225.1:0-240 GCF_017491625.1 Pseudomonas sp. 50_B | reverse complement strand
CCTAGGCTCGGCATGCCCGAACTCCGGCATTGATCCGTGGGCCGCCGCCACCGGCCATCCATGGCCGGGTGGCGGCTAACCCGGCATCCCTGCCGGGTTACCCACGGCTCAATGCCTGCGTTCGGCCGGCTGGGAAGGGGCCGGAAGATCAAGATCAAGATCAAGATCAAAAGCCAAAGCCAAAGCCAAGGTGCGCAGGCTGGTTCCTTGTAGCCGCTGCCGAAGGCTGCGAACGAGCGC
>NZ_JAFGYX010000224.1:0-240 GCF_017491625.1 Pseudomonas sp. 50_B | reverse complement strand
CGGCCTTGAACGCCACGGCCGCAATGACGATGAACATCACCAGCGGCACAATCTTCGCCACCGTGGTCAATTGGTTGATGAACGCCGCCTCCTTGATCCCACGCAGCACCAAAAAGTGCACGGCCCAGAGCAGCACCGAGGCGCCGATCACCGCGGCCGGGGTGTTGCCCTCGCCGAAGATCGGGAAGAAATAGCCCAAGGTGCTGAACAGCAGGACGAAGTAGCCGACGTTGCCCAGCC
>NZ_JAFGYX010000223.1:0-240 GCF_017491625.1 Pseudomonas sp. 50_B | reverse complement strand
CGGTATTCGTGTTCATCGGCATCGAGGGCGCCAGCGTCTACTCGGCCCGGGCGCAGAAACGCGCGGACGTCGGGCGGGCCACGGTGATCGGCTTCCTGGGGGTGCTGGCGCTGCTGGTGCTGGTGAACGTGCTGTCCCTGGGGATCATGACCCAGCCGGAACTGGCCAAGCTGCAGAACCCGTCCATGGCTGCCGTGCTGGAGCATGTGGTGGGCCACTGGGGCGCGGTGCTGATCAGCG
>NZ_JAFGYX010000222.1:0-240 GCF_017491625.1 Pseudomonas sp. 50_B | reverse complement strand
AGGGCTCGGGGTTCCCTCTCTCCGGCATTGCTCCGGGGGCCCGCCGCCAACCGGCCATCCATGGCCGGGTGGCGGCTAGCTCGGCATCCATGCCGAGCTGCCCCCTACGCAACGCCTGCGTTCGGCCATCGTGGTTAACGGGGCGTTCAGATCAAAATCAAAAGCAAGATCAAAATCTGACGGCGGCCTGCCGGCCGGCCTGTTTCATTGCCGTTCGCGTTAATGTAGCCGCTGCCGCAG
>NZ_JAFGYX010000221.1:0-240 GCF_017491625.1 Pseudomonas sp. 50_B | reverse complement strand
CCAGCTTGAAGGCGAACAGGGCAATCAGCACGAACAGCAGCAGCGGCACTACTTTGGCCACCGTGGTCACCAGGTTGATGAAGGCCGCTTCCTTGATCCCGCGCAGCACCAGGAAGTGCACGGCCCACAGCAGCAATGACGCACAACCGATGGCCACCGGGGTATTGCCCTGGCCGAACACCGGAAAGAAATAGCCCAGGGTGCTGAACAGCAGGACGAAGTAGCCGACGTTGCCCAGCC
>NZ_JAFGYX010000220.1:0-241 GCF_017491625.1 Pseudomonas sp. 50_B | reverse complement strand
GTTGGGTACATATCCGGTGCGGCGGTCACGGCTACTTGGGGTTCCGCTCTTACAGCGAGTGGGCTGTGTACATATCCGTTGCTGCGGTCACGGCTACTTGGGGTTCCGCTCTTACAGCGAGTGGGAGTGGGGACATATCCATTCCTGCGGGTGCGGCTGCTTATGGTTTCGCCCTTACGGCGAGTCCCTTTTTACAAACGCCTAAAAAGGAACCAAAAACGCTTGCCCCTCCATGGGCCCC
>NZ_JAFGYX010000219.1:0-241 GCF_017491625.1 Pseudomonas sp. 50_B | reverse complement strand
AAAATCAGCTTCTCGACGTTGGTGAAAATCGGTTTGTGCAGTTCCATCTTGGCCTTGGCGAACAGCACCACGCCGGGGGCGTAGAGCAGGGCCGAGAGCAGCAGGTACTTGACCCCGCCGGCGTACAACAGCCAGATGGCGTAGCTCAGGGCCACGACGGCGATGAACAGGTCCTTCATCCGCTCCCGGGAGGCTTGCTCGTAGGTTTCCCCACGGCCGCTGAGCAACACCGCGTAGGCCG
>NZ_JAFGYX010000023.1:0-110893 GCF_017491625.1 Pseudomonas sp. 50_B | reverse complement strand
CGGCAGCGGGATGATGGTCGGCACCTTCGGCGCTTCCCGACGCACCCCGGCCATGTCATTGGCCCACTGCCACAAAAACCAGGCGGCCACGGCCCCCAGCAGCAATCCGGCGCCCCACTTCAGCAGCTGCACGGCTCGCGGTTTGTTCTGCACCGGAGGCAGTTCGATGGGTTGTTGTGCGGTCATGGCTCAGCCCTGGCTCGGTTTGCCGGTGACCAGGCCGACCTGGGACAACTCCAGGCGGCGCAGCAGGTCGAGGACTTCGATGACCTTCTGGTACTGCACCGTGGCATCGCCACGGACGATGATCGGGAAGTCCGGGTTCTGCGCCTTCTCGATGCGCAGGCGCTCTTCCAGCTCGCCCAGGGTCACCGGGTAGGCGTCGAGGAACACCTGGCCGCCGTCGTTCACCGAAATGGCCTTGGTCTTGGCCTCGGACAGCGACACCGAGGCGCTGGCCTTGGGCAGGTGGATCTGGATACCCGAAACCTGGGCGGTGGCGGTGAGGATGAACATCACCAGCACCACCATCAGCACGTCCACCAGGGGCGTGATGTTGATGCTGTCGACGGCGGCATCGTCTTCGTCGTCATGGGAGGCGTTCACGGAAGCCATGGCAGTTCTCCTCAGGCCGGAACCGACGCGTTGCTGTGACTGACCCGCCAGTGGGCGTTCTCGCTGTGCTGGCTCTCGCCATGCAGCTCCGCCAGCCGGGTGATGAACTCATCGACGAACACCCGCATGTCGGCGCCGACTTCCTTGTTGCGGGTGATCAGGCGGTTGTAGCCAAACAGCGCCGGGATCGCGACGAACAGGCCCATGGCGGTGGCCAGCAAGGCCGCGGCCATGCCCGGGGCGATGGCGTTGATGTTGACGTCACCGGCCATGGCGGTGCCGAGGAACACCACCATGATCCCCAGCACCGTGCCCAACAGGCCGATGTAGGGGCCGCCGGCAATGGCGTTGGACAGGGTCGAGAGCTTGGAACTCAGCTGCTGGTTTTCCCGGGTGCGCACCCCGTCCATGGAGCAGCGGATGGCCTCGATGGTGGCCGCCGACACCGAGGAGGTATCGGCGCCCTGCTCGCGGCGGGTGCGGATCTCTTTCACCGCCACCAGGTACAGGCGCCACAGCGAGGAATGCTCCAGGCGGCTGGCCAGGACTTGATCGTCGGCGAACATCTCCAGGCGCGTGCCGACCTTGGCGAACTGCTCGCGGAACAGCGCATTGGCGGCGCTGACCCGGCCGACCATGCGGTTCTTGCGCAGCATGATCACCCAGGACTGGATCATCATCCCCACCAGCACCAGGATGATCACCCAGGCATCCACCGGCACCGCCTTGAGCAGGAAGCCCAGGCTGCCGAAACCAAAACCCGACTGTTCTTCATCGACGCCATAAGCCACCAGCTTCGACTCCGCGCCCTGGGCGCTGGCATCGGCCAGGATCAGCGCCGCCGGACGCGCCACCTTGGACAGGCGCAGCTCGTCCAGGGCCCCGGTGAACGGCAGGAAATGGCTGGCCTCGGCGCCGGCAGCCGGCGGCAGATCGGCACCGATCGCCAGCACCGAATTGAAGTTCGGAATGGCCTGGGCCAGGCTCGCGGTTTCGCGGCCATTGACGTACAGCGCCAGGCGGCTGCCCTCGCCGCTCAGGGCCAGGTGCTGCCACTGCCCCGGGTTCAGCGGCTGGGTGGAGGCGGCGCGCTGGCCGTCCACTTCGACGAAGGGCAGGCCCTGGTTGATGCCGATCAGCAGGCTGCCGGCGCCTTCGCGGCGGGCCAGCAGCAGTTGCTCACCGCTGGCCTGATCCAGGCGCACCCAGGCGCTGAAGGTGAAGGCGCCGCCGGCGTTGTGCTGCAGCGACGGGCTGGCCGGCAGCAACAGCGGCTGGCCGCTGAACTGCAAGGCGCGGCCGATGACCCCGTCAATCGCCGCGCCGGTGGCGTTCTGCGCGGTGTTGCCGTAGGCGGTGGTGTCTTTGGCCGGGGTGCCGTTGCTGCCGTCGAAGTGGTAGATGGCGGTGTAGCTGGGGTCGAAGGTCAGCTGACCATTGGCGGTGCTCGGGGCCTTCTGGTTGCCGTAGTACATCCAGATGTCCTGGCGCTGGCCGCCTTCGACCTTGGGCACATCGACCCAGATCAGCGCCATGCCCATCAGCGGGTCGAAGCTTTCGATCTGGTGGTTGAGCAGGGTCTTGTCATCGGCGGCGACAAAGCGCAGGTCGGCGCCATCTTCCTTGACCCCGTCGAAGGTGAAGTTGCCGGTGTGCAGGCGCACCAGCAGCGCGGTGCGGCCCAGGGCCTCGTTGATGGCCGCGCCCTGGGGCGTGGTGTCCACGCTGATCTGCTTGCGGTAATGCCAGTCGTCCTGCCACCAGGCGTGGGCCGTGGCCGGGAGCACGAAGCCCAGGCAGATCAACAGGCTCAGGAATAAGCGTTGCATGGGAAGGGTCTCCGTAAAGTCAGAACGTCGCTTGCACACTGAAGTGCAGGCGCGGGTCGTATTTCTGGGTGTTGGGGCCGTCTTTGAGCGGGTAGCCCCAGTCGAGGCTGCCGGACAGCCACTTGCTCAAACTGGCGCGGGTGCCGAGGCCAACGCTGGCCAGGCTGTACTGGTCCTCCTGCTCGGGCAGCGGCTCGTGCAGGGACAGGTGCGCGCCTTCGGCAAAGGCGTAGAAGCGCCACTCCTGCACATAACTGCCGAGGAACTTGGCCAGGGACGGCGTGCGCAGCTCCTGGGAAAACAGGTAGCCCTCGTCCCCGGTGCGCTCGGCGGCCAGGTAGCCGCGCACCGAGGTGGCGCCACCGGCGGAATACTGCTCGTTGGACACCAAAGGCCCGGAGGCCAGCTGGAAGGCGGTCTTGGACGCCGACTGCCAGTCGTTGGCGAAGGTGTAGGTGAAATTCAGGTCGCCCTTGAGCACCGAGAAACTGGCGCTGGCCTCGTCGCGCTTGTAGTGGAACTCCTCGGCGTCGCTGCCGTAGCCGAAGAAGCGCCGGGTGCCGACGATCAGGTTCAGGCCCAGGCCAAGCTGGGATTTTTCGCTGTAGCGATAGCCGTTGTAGCCAAAGGTCACTGGGGCGTACTTCAACGGAATCTGGTCGCTGCTGCGGCCAAAGCGCATCTCTTCCTCGAAGTCCTTGAAGTCCACGCCCACCGACAGCGAGTTGGCCCAGTTGCCGGCCGCGGGCAAGCTGTAGATCGCCGACACCCCGTAGGAATGGCCCTTGCCCAGCACGTTGCTGCCACCGATGGTGGCGATGTTGCTGTCGGACTGGTAACCGGAGAACTGCAAGGCCCAGCGCTCGCTCAAAGGCGCGCTGTAGGAACCGGACCAGACCTTGGCGTTGTCGGTGTCCTGGGGCGCGGTGAAATAGGTCAGGGAAATGCTGTGGCCCAGTTGCCAGAGGTTGTCGTAGCCGACATTGACCACCGTGCGCAGCTTCTCGGTGTCGGCGCTGTAGTCGTTGTTCAGGCCGACGCTGGCGTGCCAGGGGTTCTGGTCTTCCACTTGCAGGTCCACGTCCATGGTCCCCGGGCGCTGGCCTTCGCGCACCAACGGCATGACCTGGCGCCCGGCGCCGCGGTTGAGCCCGGCTAGCTGGCTTTGCACCGTGGCAAAATCCGGCACCTGGCCTTCTTGCAGCGCCGGCACCTGATCGCGGATCTCCACCGGCGAGTAATGCTTGGCCCCCACCACCCGCACCCGGCCGACCTTGGTTTCACTGACCTGCAGGTAGACGATGCCGTCCTCGACCTTCTGCTCCGGCAGCTCGACGAACACCGACTGATAGCCGCGCTCCTGATAGACCTTCTGCAGCGCATCCCGGGCGCCTTCGATATCGGCCAGGGCCTTCTGCGGCCCGAGGAACGGGTACACCGCCTCCTCGATGGCCCGGGCATCGAGCACGGTATTGCCGCGCACGAAGTACTCATTGACGTCCACCAACCGCGCCGCAGCCGTGGTTTCGACCGGGACCGCCTCGCCCTCCTCGGCCTGCACCGCCGGCGCCAGTGCCGCCAGCGTCAACCAGCCACACAACGGCCACCAGCGCCCGCCACTGCCGGGTCGCCCTGATTTGCCCAGATGCTCCACACCGCCCCCTAAAAAACTGAAAATTGGCGCGCGCACGCGCATTGCCGTCGCCGTCTGCACAGCGTTTGGCCGCTTCAATTGCTGCTGATCGAGGTGTTTTCGTGGCGCGCCAGCCAGGTGTGCAACAGCGCAAAATTCAGCGAGAACTCGGGCATTTGCAGCAGCGCGCCGCAAAACACTTCACCGATGATTTTCTGGATCAACTGCACCGCCCGCGGGTTGTTCAACAGCGTGGCGATGTCGCGACTCAGGACACTGAAGGCCCAGACCTTCTGGTTCAGATCGAGACCGACGAACCAACGGAACAACAGGTTGTAACTGAGCTGTTCATACAGCTGCTGCTCGCTGGGCACCGAATACAGCAACTGCAGCAACAGAATGTGCATCACCGTACGCGGCGCGATCAGCATGCCGGGCTCGGCATTGAGGCCCTGGAGCAGATCGCGGTGCTGATCCAGCAACTCATCGATCTGCGGACGCAGCAGCACCAGCGAATGCCCCGGCGGGATATAGCTGGCCACCTCCTTCAAGGCGCCCTGCCAATCATCCTGGGACACGATCCAGACCCACGGCGCCCCGTAGCGATAGACCGACACCGGCTTCTTGCGCGCCGCCTCGACAATCTTCGACAGCCGTTGATCCAGCTCCTGCATGCCCACTTTCGAGTAGCGTTCCATAGTCCCCATAGCCTCACTCCCGGCGTCCCGCCTCGGCTTAAAAAAGTGGCCTGGCGGCCCCCTCAAGCGCGTTACATACCCAAGACGTGCGTGGCGATGTGCTACCGAACTTTTGTCATAAAAGCTTCATTCACAAACCAGCGCTGCCCTGCCGACAAGGCGGCAAACAGCCTGCGGGGACGCGGGGATTTCAAGGGTGCTAGAGGTACGGCGGGAGAGTGCCAAGCAAGGTCCTGCGGACCTTGGCGCAGCCTCGCCGAAGGCTCGGCAGCGGCTAGAGGGGGAATGTCGAGGTGTTTTTTGTAGCCGCTGCCGCAGGCTGCGAACGAGCTGGGCGGCACCCCGACGAAGCGGTCGCAGCCGTTCTAAGGGCGCCAGAGCTTCAGAGCGCTAGCCCTGACAGACCTCGGAGCGACACCACAAAGAGCGAAACCTCAGGCGTGGCCAAACACCGCCTGGATGTCCTTCAACAACCTGAAGTGGTCGCTGACCGCGTACAGACCGATCGCCGGCTGCAAATGATCGACACGAGGAGCCGGCACGCCACTGGCAATGACCTGAAACTGATTCGCCCGATCTGGCAGATCCCGCAGCCCGTAAGCCGCATACAGCGAGATACGCTCCACGCCGTCGTTATAACGCTGCCCCTTGGCCTGACACTCACGGATGTCTTCTGGCCCGGGCCGCTGGCGCGAGGCGAAATCATAAATCTCGACAATGGGCGCCTCGTGATTACCGACGATGCTCTGCACGTAAATCGCGTAGAACCACTCGCCGATCTGCACCGAAGCCGCATCACCCGCCCTCCAGAAGGTCTGGTTCTTGCCGGTGGCGGGACGCCGACTCAGCGCTGTCGGCGGCGAAACAACCAGGGCCTTAATCGCCTCGCGATGGCGATAAAAAGTGTCGCTCAAAACCACCTTGTCGTTGAGCCGATCGATCGCCTGCAGCGCAGCCTTGGTCAAACCGTCATCCTGAAACCCATGACGGTGCAGCACCACGGCCAGGGTCAGGCGTACCAGATCCTTGTAATGCTCGCTGACCTCATCCCCCGGCGCGTCCAACACACAATTCCAGCGCAACAGCAGCGGAGCGAGCACCCCTGCCGCGAGTGCCTCAGGCGCACTTCTTTTCGCGCCCAGCATCGCCCACGCCGTGAGCCGCGCAACGTCATGCACCACTGGATCAACAAGATCACGCGGCAGATAACCCAGTAGTTGTTTGTGATTCAAGATCCAGTGCCTGTGCCGTGGGAGGGGGACGCGAATCTTTACGCAGATGCAAAAGCCGGGTCAAACGGAGCGCTACAAGACCTCGAGTGCAGCAACGGATATGTACCCCAACCCCCGAGCAAAATTGGCCGGCTCACAGGTCGCCAAGTTCACCTCTGCGATCCTACAAAACTTGCAGACGCGTCTGACTTGTCCCCCCAAGACCCAACATCCATAGTCCCCACTCGCCCTAATGGCGACCGGGTTTGGCGACCTGGCAACTCACCCACAGGCACTTCCGCTTGCAAGCTTTGCCGAGGACCCTTTTGTTCACGGCGATCTTTCATGGCGGCTGTACGCGGGAGATCCTCGGATCTGCCGATTATTGTGGGATGAGTCGGCTCGCCAACCCGCGTATAGCTGCCACCTATTCGACTGGCGACGACAGGACAGCTCCCTTACCCACAAGCGGAGGTTCCCATGACTCAGCAATACATCCCCATCACCGGCATCGACTGCCTGATTCCCTGCCTGTTTATCGACAAGACCGCACCATTGGACGTGCTGCATGCCAACGGCACCGCACGTTTACTGGCGGTCACTCAACTGCTGGAAAGCCTCTCCCGTGCAGAGCTGAAGAGCGCTGATAACACCGATCTACAACATATCTCCAACGCGGCGGCGATTCTGCTGCGTGACAGCTGCGACCTGTTGGGAGTGATGGGCTGGCGCCTTCAAGCCTGACGCCTGAGCGCTCCGCGCTGCTTGGTAGCGCGGAGCGTTTCAAATGGGGTCTTGGATTTTTTAGGGGGGAAAAGTCTTTTAAAAGTGGCTTCAATCGGCCAAAAGCGGACAGTGATCCCAATAAATAAAACTGTCCGCTTTTCTGTTAAAGGCACAGCTCAAACCTTACTTAAAGCCAGTGAAGTACATGCCATCAATTTCGATGGAAAGAAATCCAAGGCGACTCACACTTGGATCAGAAGAAAAACATGAGCCTCACGATACGGTTAATGGGTAGGCAAATACCGGTTAAATAGCGTGGCGAAATCTATGTCTTCAAGCTCCCGCCCAATGAAATAGCCTTTATCCCGGGCGAGATTGAGCGCTGCTCCTCCTGGGGCGGCAACAGGCAGAATGAAAGCCTTAGGATTGAACCGCCTGAAAATATCGTATTCGACCTCAACACCGTCCATCCCGCCAATAAAAACTGCACCGACCAGATCATCCCTAGAGAGCATCTGTTCGCGCATTAGTTGCAAGCTACCTTGGATATCCTCGAGAACGGGATCGGTATAAATTACGTTGCCAAACTGTTGGTTCTCTTCCGGATAACGACCTTCGAAAAAGCGGCTTTGATAAAGGATCACAGAGCTTGCGTAATCAACCCCGAGATCTTCGCAGATGCTCAAAATCATTGGGGTAATTGCAGGATGGCCACCCCATACAATCTTGTGCCGGCGAACGGTAGCGATAGCTAGTTCACGAACTGCGCACTGGATTAGAAACGGGTCAGCGGTCTCGTAATACGTCCCTCGCCCGATCACGGGGATGCTTGCAGAGAGGAAAACTGCCCCCATTTCTACGCCCTCCAGTCTGCAAATTGCCAGCCAGCCTCACAAGCCTTAATCCAGCGCGTCGCTTGGATGTATTGGCCCAGCCAATCCAAGTGACTCAGCCAATTGGGATGCAGACCTATATGGTCATAGAGTATGGCCACAGATTCGTCAGGAGAGTTCATTGAAGCTTCGTGCATTGTTGTCGAGGTCGGCACGCCCACCGTTGGGTAAACCACAACCATACGGTCGTCGGGAAGACGTACTCGAATCCCGCGGCCGGTGCCCATGCCAATCACTTCGCCACCTATGGCCTCAATGCCTATTCGCAGATTGCTCACTAGGTTAACGGTTCGCACCGCATGGCTCTTGCTGCGAACTGCTTCAAGCTGAAGACAGATCCGGTCAATCGCGTGATCACTAATCCGTCCAGATATGACATCTATTTCACTCGCATCAAATTCAGCGAGGCTTGCAGTTGCCAAGCGCGCGGACCGCTGGGCTCCAGGCCACCCTACTCGAAGAACGCTAATGCCCTTGGCAAGCGCCCTTCCAAACTCGGCTGACGTCCATCGACTGTTGAAATAGTTGGGCGTGTCGAGCATCAAGAGCACGTCAGAGTCGCAAAGCCGATGCCACAGCATGGTCTGAAAATCTTCTGCCGGCGCGATGCTATGGGTATCCAGAAAAACGTCGAAATGCCTGGCAGAGAGCGCGTCGAACATCTGCAGCGCCGCCTGTCTGGCCTCGTCTCGTCGATAACTGACAAAGACCCGACGTTGCTTCGGAAGCAGGCCTGCACATTCCAAAAGCGCAGTGGCGACACGTTTCGCCCCACCATTGGCGTAAGACAAACAATTTAATGGGTGCAGAATTTCCGGGACTTCCGTCGCAACTCGACCTAGGTCAGACACGACCGGGACAACAGGAACGCCACCTCGAAGCAAGCCTGGTAGGCTGGGGTGATCCGCGCCTACTCCGCCGAAAAATACAAGGGCAGCCGATCGTTGCTGATGAGGAGTAAAAGCAGTAGGAACTATCTCCCAGCCGATATCCTGACCCAACCTCAAGCCAAACATGGAAACCGCCTCTGCTACGGCGGTTTCAAGTTCAGAGATTTGCGCGGCCGTGGGTGCCCCCAAGACAGCTAGCTGATAGATGAATGACATGACAGCCTCGCTATCGGAGTTGATTAAGCGCCAATAATCAATCGGACGCCGAGAGACTATCCCCCGAGCGCCCGCGCCTGATCAGAACCTCTTCCACACATCAACATGTTGACCGTCAAAGAATCTGGAGCGCACCTCCGCAAAGTGTTCTTTGCCAGCCTCATTGCCACGTTGCGCCATATCCTGGATAGCCTCGGCGTCATCCATTTTGATTTCGACAGGGGTCTGCTGGTTAACGCGCACGTGACGTGTCGGGCCCAGGAAGCTCTCTGCGAGTACCAGAGCACCATGCTCTTGGGCGGCGAAAAAAAGATCGACACTGTGAGGTGCCCAACCTGCCTTGCCCTTTCCGAGCTGATCGGTGAAGTCGCTTTCGCTACTGAGTGTGCCGATGCTCAGTACATCAATCCTATCTAGAGGGATTTTTAAGTATCGAACCGCTTCCGCCAGAGCCGGGAGGATGGGGTTATTGGCCCAGACGCCTCCATCCAGGAACGTCTCCAGCGCAATAGGCCCGTCGAAGGCAACTTCATCAAAATAGGTAGGTGCAGCGGATGAAGCCAATGCGGCGTCGACGGCTGAAATATCTCGATAAGCGGTGCGATCTGGGCTATGTGGAGTGACGATCGCCTCTGCTTGACCTTGCTTAGCCCGAACAGTGGGAATCACCAGACGGCAGCGAGAATCTGCAGCCAACGTTTTGGCCCCGTACACCTCTGTCAACAGGTCGCGAAGTGTCGCTGAGTCGTGCTTGGATTTGAGCCAGTGCCGCAGTTTCCGATCCTTCGGAAAAATCTGAGGTCCCTTTTTCTCGTAAAACTCAAGGATTTCACGCGGCTTCAGGCCCATAGCGAGCCCAATAGCGAGAATTGCACCAGTGGATGTGCCAGCGACCAGATCGAAGTGCGAAATCAGGTCATTCCCGCCACCGGCCTTGAGCATGTCGTCCCACTTGGCCAAGACCGCTGCAGTGAAGGTTCCTCTGAGCCCTCCTCCGTCAAGCGCCAAGATGCGGAAGTTACGGCCCCGCGAGATGTTCCGGCGGGCGAGTGGTAAGTTCTTCAGTTGCTCAACAATCAGCCCTACGACCTGGTCAACCGATGTGCTGTTTGCAATGGTCGCATTCGCCTCGTGAGGCAGCCCGTTTCGCAGGCGAGATAACAACGAAGGGTCGTCTTTGAGATAACCCGCGATCGCTCCGCCAAAGCCAGCGACGACAAAGGCTGGCTTTCCGAGTTCAAGCATCGTATCCAGCTCATTGGGAACACCTGCCTTTGCTTTATTCACGTCCCACCACGCACCACCCACGCAGATGACGGCGTCGGAACGATCAGCCATCCAATCACGCATCGGTGTCAGGCCGTCTGCGGCTGGACCATCGCTGTTATCTGCAGGCACGATCTCTACAGAAGCGAATGCTCTCTGCTTTTCAATTTCAGAAGTGTACTGGTCGGTTGAGTAGCTCCTCGCCCGCACCAAGGTAAGTGCGCCCTTGCTCCCACCTGCCTGGATGAAGTCCTCTGCAGCTTTGCGCAGTGGTTCAGTGAACGAAGGATGGCTCCCATGGACAATAGATCCCCCTTCACTGAAGACTTTCGCTGCAAATTTTTGTACGAAATCAGCGATGTCTGCTTGTAATTCTTTATTTGACCCGGACAGGTGAATCCTAACGCCGGCCAGGCGCTGTATGACTGCCATGTGTAATACCTGAGTGATCTGAAATGTCGATTTCTGAGGGCCACTACGGCTAGGATCATATTTCTAGCGGCTGGCCAAGCCCGCTGCGGTTTCGATCCAGCCAGCGATGTTTTCCCTGCCGTTTTGAGCGACGAAGTCGTATCTCATGCAGTGCTTGGACAGCTTGACAACCTTGTTATCGCTGGTAGGGGCATCAAACCACAGATCAGAGGCAGGGATGGCGGCAGCGTAGTCCGAGTACTTCACCCATTTACCGTCCTTGAGCTCCGCGAAATAAATCTTTCCACTGGAGAGGTAGACACCCACTTCAGCCAGTGGGTCTTTGCCTTTCACTCCCAGCTCCTTCGCGTCGTTTTTTAGGCCATGGATATCGACGGTGAGCAGCCCATTGCCCTTCAAAACGCTGCGCACAATCTCATAACGTACCCACCGCCTGGCAGCGGTGTACTGACCGGCAAGCACGCACGTCACGGAAGTGCTCTTGAGACCATTACGGAGGAAGGTCTTGAGCGCCTCATCGCCTTCCTTCTGGGAAGCTTCGAATACACTGCCGTCGAAGAACCCATCCGCTGCTTGATCGTTACTGACAACCAAGCAATTCCTGACATTAAAGACTCGCCAAACGTCTTCTTGATAATGGAATGAAAAAAATGTTCTGCGTGCCATCCCTTGCCTCCGTTCGTTGACAACCCGCCGCCATTATTTAGGAACGACTGCAGTTCACTCTGGCATGTGTCGTCTGTGGTCGCCCTGTAAAGTGAGACCGCCAGACATCGAGGGGGTTAGAAGTCAGCAAGATTACACCAAGCAATCACCGGCGACATCACTATGATGGCCAGGCCGGAGTTATGGAGTAGTTCACTGCTTACACATGTTGATTTGGGACAATGCAGGCAGCTTGAACAACGCTTCAAAAGATGGCACTTTGCTTTCAAAATGCCAGGAAGGCTTGCTTATGCCAATTCGCCAGTCAGATCTCCTTAACGCAGGCCAAAGCAGCTCCATGCAAGGGCGATTCAGTAAGCGTTTCGGTCAACCCACAGCTTTTCTGAGCCATAGCCACAAGGACACAACACTCGCTCTAGGCTTGCAGGAACTGCTCAACAGTCAAGGATGGGACGTCTACATCGACTGGCAGGATCAGACGATGCCCGACAAGCCGGATGCTGAAACGGCCTTCAACATCAAAGTCGCAGTTATCCGCGCCGACTGGTTCCTCTTTCTTGCAACGCAGAACTCGATGACGTCGCGCTGGTGCCCCTGGGAAATCGGCTTTGCGGACGGCAAAAAGCCCCATGATCGCATAGCGATTGTCCCCACCTTGGACAATCTTGGCCATTTTTATGGCAACGAGTTCCTAAACCTCTATAACAAAATCGATGTGCCTAATGGCGCCTCTGGGCTTGCCTTCTACGACACTCGGGGCAATGGAAAGTGGGTCAACACTCTTTAATTCCAACCTACCTTTAGTGCCTACAACATGAAAAGGGAACATCTACGATCTGTAATGCTTTTTGGTCAGGAGCTGTGACCATGACGTAATGGACAAGGATTAAAATCTAGAAGAGTACCATCTATGTGCAAGGACTGGAGGTGACCGATGGCGGAGAAAAGAAATGTATTTATCAGCCATGTCCACAAGGATGACCATGGGCTGCAGAAGCTCAAGGATTTGCTAGCCCCTAAAGGGTTGGAAGTAAGAGATTCCTCCATTCATACAGGGAAATTCAACAATGCCACTGATGAGCACTACATAAAGACACAGATCCTTGCACCAGCTATCAACTGGGCTGGTGTTTTTATTTGCTACGTTTCCCCCCAGACCAAGGACAGTGATTGGGTTAACTGGGAAATTGAATATGCGGCCAAACAAGGAAAGCGCATTGTTGGTGTTTGGGAGCATGGCGAGAAAGAATGTGACCTACCAAGCGCCCTAAAAGAGTATGCCGACGCTTTGATTGGATGGAATGGTAATGCAATCGTTGATGCAATCAACGGGAAGGATTCTTGGGAGAAGCCTGATGGCGATGCCTGTGATCAGGTACCACTGAAGAGGCATCCGTGCTGATGGCTCGTATTCATTCTTATGTCGTGCGGTATGACAGTGGTTTCGCGCCTAATCCATTCTACGGTTACTGCTCGCTTGCAACCTGCAAACCCAGAATACGTCAAACAGCTCATGTCGGGGATTGGGTAGTCGGTAGTGGTAGTAATGATCGAAGTATCCGACTTGGCGGGCATCTCGTTTATGCAATGCGTGTAACTGAAGCGATGACATTTGATCAATATTGTTTAGATCCTAGGTTTGAATCCAAGAAACCGTACCGTAGCGGTAGTCGGAAACAAAGCTGTGGAGACAATATATATTTCAGAGCTGCAGTTGGGGCCGATTGGGAGCAGCGCGACTCTTTTCACTCTCATCCAGATGGTTCATCCAACCCGGATCACGTGGCACGTGATACAGGTGTTAACAGGGTTCTGATTAGCGACGATTTTGTGTATTTCGGAGGCGAAGGCCCTGAATTTCCCGATGAATTTAAAGACCAGCAAGGCCGCCACCTATGCAAAACAGGAATTGGGGTAACCACCTTTTCTGATGTGCAACTGATTGCGAACTTTGAAAAGTGGATTCGTAGTTTTGGTGTGCGCGGTTATCAGAGCGCGCCATTCGAATGGCTGACTCTCCGCAGGTGACCGATGAAAAAAGAAGGCTCACTCTTACTGTCAGATTACGCTGCGGAAATCGCAGCTACAGACGTACTTGATTCGCACGACTTCAATCCAGTTCTACAAGGACTATACGGAGAAGTTGGTGGAATAATGGCTACAGCAAAAAAAAATGTTCGAGAGAGAACGGCATACCCTGGTTTTAGGAAGGCGGCAGAAGAAGAATTTGGCGACACTCTTTGGTATTTAGCGGCAATCTGCAGACGCTTGCAGATCCCTCTTGAAGACATCTTCGCGGAAGCTGCGAATCACGGAAACTTCAGGAATGTAGGAGCTGCAAGTGATGTAACCGAAGGTGCGTTAGCTTATATCGCTGTACCCGTAGACTCGACTACTACCTTGGACGCCACATTGGTCCTCCTTGGGCAATCAGCGGCGGCTTTGCTGGGAAACACTCCTACTCGTACTAATTTGGTTTCTTTCGCACGAGCATACTTGGATGCAATGCACGCGGCCAAGCTTGCGTTTTCGGAGGTAGCTCGCGGCAATCTTCGGAAGGCTCGTGGCGCGTTTTTGGAGCCTCAAGTAGATGATTTAGCTGGCCTTGATTTCGACTGTGAGTTTGGGATCGAAGAGCAGCTTCCTAGGGACTTTAGGATACGGGTAAATCAACGAGGAAGCGGCAAGAGTTATCTCCAATGGAAGGGGGTGTTCATTGGAGACCCGCTGACTGACAACATTGCCGATAATGATGGCTATCGGTTCCATGATGTCTTTCACTTTGCTTACGCAGCAATCCTGCACTGGTCGCCTGTGATGCGGGCATTGATCAGACACAAGCGGAAGAGTCATCCGAGGTATGATGAAGAACAGGACAGTGGTCGGGCCATCGTCGTGGAAGAAGGGGTTTCGGCGTGGATATTCTCCAGAGCCAAGGAGCTGAATTTCTTCGAGGAACAAGAAAAAATTTCACTTGGGCTTCTGAAGACTATTGGCGAGTTCGTGGCTGGTTACGAAGTTGAGAAATGCCCGCTGAAGCTCTGGGAGAGAGCGATTCTGGATGGCTATGCTGTCTTTCGCCAGCTTAAGGCGAACCAAGGTGGTTGGATCATTGGAAACCGAGAACAACGCACCATCACATACATGCCGCTTGAGTCTGAAAAATGAAGATCCACCCATTTGTTGATGCAGTTGCTTCGCTGCAGTTTGAAGACTGCTTCAATCCGTATTCGGATCGTTGTGAAATTCATGACCGACGCGATGCACCGCGTCGCCGTGCTGCCGCGCTATCCGCCATGTTGCGTCGTGCAACTGAGGAACCCGTAGATGCGATATGGATCGGACGAGACCTCGGATACCGCGGAGGACGCCGTACAGGCTTAGCCCTGACTGACGATGTTCACATAAGCCAGCACACTAGACGTTGGAATCTTGACCTAGCCTCCGAGCGACCGACGATAGGCAATGCTGTGGCCGAACGAACCGCTGCAGTCATATGGGGGATGCTGGAAAATATTGATGCTCGCATCTTCTTGTGGAACGTCTTTCCTCTTCATCCGCATGAATCAGGAGACCCGTTCACAAACCGGCAGCACAACGCCAGTGAGAGACGAGCAGGTGAAGCGCTTCTCCAGCAGCTCATTGACTTACTACGGCCCTCTCGCATCGTGGCCATTGGCAACGATGCTGCCGCTGCGGCACATCGCATTACAGATTCTGTACCTGTGATTTGCGTGAGACATCCTAGCTACGGGGGGCAGACCCAGTTCCAGAAGCAAATATCGGAGCTCTATGGGCGTCGTATGAGCACTAGATCGTTGTTTTGACAGTCTTAGCTTCTTAGCGAACGGTGGTTGCCGTTTCAATCCCGCATGACAGGTTGTCTCTGATGTGGTTGTAGGCCTGCGCTAATGTTGACGCCCGGTAGGTAGGGCGCGGAGCTTTTCGCCTAGAATCGTGCTTCTCTGCTATAGATACTCAAAAAAACAGCTCCCGAATCTGATGGAATAGACCGATTACGCTACTCGACCTCTTCCATTCAGCAGATTGACCTTCGGAATGAACAGAGTCGATTACGTGGCAGTAGCCAAACGTGAGTGACCGCTCCTGGCCGGTTCCTGCCCTCCGTGAAGGGCA
Source organism: Pseudomonas sp. 50_B (assembly GCF_017491625.1). NCBI lineage: Bacteria > Pseudomonadati > Pseudomonadota > Gammaproteobacteria > Pseudomonadales > Pseudomonadaceae > Pseudomonas > Pseudomonas sp. 50_B. The sequence continues at coordinate 95,681 of NZ_JAFGYX010000023.1, read as the reverse complement.
GCTTTGGGAGACTCTGTACGAAAACCCGGAACTCCAATCATGGCCCCTCGTTGGCTCAGTTTTTGTAGAGCCCCTACTCCTCTACAAGAAGGAGTTCTGCAATTGCAAAGCCTTACGAGTTCTCGGATGAGACCTGGTACAGGGTTGCCGATCTCTTCAAACCCCAAAGTGAGCCATGCACACGCCCGTAGCGCAGGTCGACGACCACTATCCTGATGTGCAGGTTCGTGGAATCTGCCCTCGCCAGTGGCCCATTCCTACCCTGCCGGCGTCATCTGGACCGCTACACAACGCCCTTTAGTTCGCACCTTCTCCACCAGTCGCGCTCTGTTGACGAACACATTGATTTCGCAACTGCCTGAGTGCTGCACGTCTTCCCAGTATTCTGCGTGCACAAGTTGTCCGTTCTGCGGCCCCGTGTAAGTACCCGCGGCTTCACGTGAAACATAGCTACTGTCACGTACATATCTGAGCACGACCATATCTTCCTTCGGCGCCACCATGATCTGCCTTGGCACGCCGAAGAAGTCGATCAGTTCGCCCACCGGGCGATCTTTCCAGGCACTGCTGGCCGACAATGATGCGCAGCCACTGAGCAAGGTGGCGAGCAGGGCCAACATAAACAATCGGTTCATAAGGTCTTCTCCCTGAAGGCCAGGTTACTTGGCAGACATCTGCGCGAACCCTTCATCTATCTTCTGCATGATGGCCGCCTTGGCCGCCTCGCGGTTCAATATCTCGAAGAACTGCGGCCCTGCCTTGCTCATTTGCGACGCGGGCATCACACCCAAGTGCTCCATCTTCTTGGCCTGGCGTTCAGTCGGCTTACAGACAAAGTCACGGCTTTGTGCCAGCCAGGCGTCAGGTTTGCTCTGCCATTGGCTGGAGCACTTCGCATTGCGAAATTCATTGAACACGCTGTGGAAATCCGCCGCATCCATGATGCGCACGCGGTTCTTCGCACAATCGATTTCGACATCGTAAGAGGTGAAGTTGGGTTTACCGGGCTCTTCGTAAAGTTGATAGACACCCAATGATTTCGCGCCACCTGGACGATTGATGATGTGAGTGGGGTCGCCGTCTGCGATGAACACCTGATTCTTGCCCAAGGCCCCCTGGTGGTGAACGACCCAGTAGTCGCCCTTCAGCACTTCGCTCGCTTGGGCAGCGAGGGCACTACACAGTAATGCGGCAGGCAAGAAATGCCTTGTAAAAGCGATCATAGGGGCGGTCCTTTGCCGTTATTTTTGAAGGCAATAGCTTCGCACCCTGAACCTGTAGCAAAGGGCTATCTAGCACATCCGTCCTATGTGTTTGACGAGAACAGCGGTCGCAAGCCCCCCATGGAGCAAGCCCGCGGAACCCTCGCTGCGCCGCCAGGTGGGCCATGGCGTTGGCCCTGGTGGCTGAGGAACGCCCGCAAGTGGCCGATAGCTGTCCTCAACCAAAGTTCGCTTTGGGTTGAGGATTCAACCGGTCGACCCTGCGGATCATCATCTGGTGATTGAATTCACCTCGGGCCTGATCCTGCGTTTGCGGGCGCAAGAGGCGCAGTGCGCCTTATTTTTCTAGCTGATGGGCTGCTTTTGTGGAGCGATAGCAGCCAACCAAATGGATCTTTTTCAGGTGCTTTTGGCCGTGATATGAAGCGGCTCATGTATTAAAAATAAACCTGCGTGCATTTTCGGCTCAGGTTTTTGCCAATGACCGGTGGCGATTCAAAGCGTGAATGGGAGCGCTTTCTCAACTGCTACTGCTGCAGCCAAAGCAACATGCTCGTGCCAAGGTCGCGCGACGATCTGCACCCCCACCGGCAAACCCGTATCGCTAGTACCGGCACGAATTACCACGCTGGGCCAACCTGCCAAACTGTAGGGCAACGTGTGACTGAACAGGGTAGGCCGTGCCTCTCCCACGCACGGCGCCGGTGCGGCGTCGACAGGACAGAGAATGATGTCGTAGCCCTCCATGAACCCCAGCATTGCACTGCGAAATTGATCCCAGTCTGCCAACAACTGTACTAACTCCGCCCCGGAGCCTTTGCTCATGGCCCAATAGCGTTCGGTAATGGCTCTGGAATTGGCCAATGCCTCCGGGAACGCCGAAGAGAGCACGGCACCTGCCTCCTTCAATATCTCGGCCACCGACTGCAGAGTCGTCTGCGTGATGTCGTCAACAGGTGCAATGCCGCCCTCGCCGTACCAAGCCACTCGCAATCCGCGTAGTTCGACAGTACTCATGGCGCAGAGCGGCATCGGTATCACGCCGGCGTCCCGACCGTCCTCACCGGCGATCAATTGCAGCACCAAAGCCAGATCCTCGACATGTCGGGCCATTGGGCCAATCTGGCTGCGGTAGTCGCTGAGCCCGCCAAGATGGTCGAATACACCGGTGTTGGGTACACGGCCACTGGTGGGTTTCAACGTACTGATACCGCAAAAATGCGCAGGCACACGCAAGCTACCGCCGGAATCACTGCCTAATCCCAATGGTGAAAGGCCGGCGGCGATCGCAGCAGCTTCGCCACCGCTGCTGCCTCCTGGGCTGTGGGATAGAGAATGCGGATTACGCGTAGCACCATATACGGGGTTATCAGTGACGCCCCCGCCGCCCCCGGGTGGGCAATTGCTTTTGCCAAGCAAGATCGCGCCGGCAGCTTTCATGCGCCTAACCACTACAGCGTCCTGCTCGGGTACGTATCGAGCCCGATCGACCAAGCCGACTGCTGACACCACACCGCGAGTATCCATAACATCTTTAACGGTGAAGGGGACGCCATGCAGCGCTCCCCAATACTCACCTTGGGCAACTGCACGATCGGCCTCCCAGGCGCGTGCCAACGCAGCCTCGCCACATACCTGCACCAAGGCGTTGAGTGATGGGTTAAGCGCTTCGATACGTGCCAGGTAGGTGGACACAATGGATGTGGAGGAGAGCTCGCGCCGTTGAATCAATCTGGCAAGTTCAGAAGCTGAATGACGTAGTAATGAATACGGTAAAGGCAATTGTGTTTGCTCCAATACATTTACATGCCTATAGCATCATGGCAGCGCGTAATTTCAGGCGAGGGGGGGCAAAGTCCGCCAATGACCGCTCCTGGCCGAAAGCGATTAGCCCCCAAACGACAAAGCACCGACACAGCTGAATCCAGACGGGTAACTGCCAGGGCCACAGACACTTAGGTAAGGCTCCGACCAGGGATAGAGTATTGGCTCTCTCCGTCTATCTAGAAGCCTCTCAACTGGCATTGGTCGAGCAACGCCCGTTTACGCAGCCAAACACCCTTTCAGCGATGATCGCTGGCCTGGCCTCCGCTTTCGATAGCGCCCTATCGCCCTACCCCAACTGCAAAAAGAACCGACCAATCCCCGCGCCTGTCCTCTCTGAAAAATCCTCATCCAGAAACAGATACCCCATGCCATCCGAAAGCACGCCTTTGTGCTCAGGCAGCGCTCTATCCAGATCGCCCCCATAAATGGAAACTCTTCTACGCCCTGCTCCCGCTGAAACAGGCGACTGCAGCCAAGCGTCCACGCCATCCAGCTTCGAGGCCAGGTTTTCATCATCGTCCACGTCGGCGTTCATCCCCAGCCGCACTGTCCCGCGATCTGAAATCGGCTGAACCGCCTCATTCCGCTCGGAACCGGCTCGAACATAGCCCATGACAATTGCTTGCGAACGACCGTCAATGGCGCGCAGCTTTCGATAGTGAGCCACGTCACCCAGCTGATAAGGCATAAAAACCGAAACCCAATACTCCCCATCAATCAAGGCCTCTGAAAACCAACGTCCAGGAAAGGCCATGAGGTGTGTCAGCGGCACGCCATCAGGCGAACAGGGCCATGCCAGATCAGTCGGCAGACAGGCCCCGCCACCGACATAGGCATCATCTTTTGCAGGCATTTCACAGGTAAAGATCAGTTCATCAAACATCCGTATCGTTCCGATCAGTCATGGGCGCAGCATCCGTTAACTGCCGCTCGCCACTATACATCGGACACAGTACAGTCCCTTCCCGGCTTCTCTGACGATTGCAAATCATGGATGACACTCACTTCACTCCCGAACAACTGGCCAATAGAACCGGCACAGCCGACGTGGACCATCAGGCGCCAATCCCCATGAAATTCACCTCGGCCGACCAACTCATCGACCCAAAAACCATCGGCTATCGCAGCCTGGGCTTCGGCGAGGCACTGACGATCCCAGCAACGCCCTATGAACTGCGCATCCACCACCGCGATCTGCCGCAATGCTTTCTTGACTGCGCCGACACCTTTGCCGCCGAATGCAAAACCGACGATATCGACCAGGGTTTTGTCGACATTCCGCAGCTGGCACAGCTGGGCTACCCAAGCTTCAGGGCGCTCTTGCAAGACCATCCCGATCTGGCGGCGCGCATGGTCCAGGACTACCTGTATTTCGAGTTGTTGTTGTCGCTGTTCCCGCATTCAAGCGGCCTTAATATCGTGATCAACAGCATCACCCGCGTCAGCTCAAAAGAAGGCGTCCTGCTGCTGACTGGCGAGACCTACGCTGCCAAACAGTCATGAAGAAGCCCTGGCCTCAAGATCGATACCGGGAATCAGGCCGATGATGTCAAACAACGAATCACTGTCGAGCGCGGTCCGAGCCCTCTGCCTCGCGGCTTGATGCGCCTTCAAGGCGATGCAAGATCCACCGCCTCAAACAGTGCAACCTCAAGTACCGAGAACATCAACAATCGGTGTGTACTGCGGACTATTCTCAACAGCGATTTCTCGCACCTTTTTGGTGCGACCGCACCTTTATTGTTCGCAAAAAAAAATGATGACACGTTAACTAAGACTGGATACTCTCCCGTCCAAGAGAAAGGAATCTCGTTGTACTAGTACACCCCCATTGGTATCGGACAAGGATGTGACATACATGTCTTCCCTAATTACCTCGCCTGCCACTCTCTACGAAACCGTCGGTGACGGCGTAGAGTCGAGTAATGCCTCATGGAGTTTCGGAGGCAGTACTCCGCAACACTTTGACTCCCATGTTTCGAAGTCCGTACCTAAATATAAGGACGGGCATAACATCGTGCTGTCGCTCAGCGACTTTTTTGTAAAGAGCGATAGCACCTGCTACGAACTGGGTAGTTCCACCGGCACCCTCACTCGACAACTTGCACAGCGCCACTGCGCCTCGGTGAAGTGGGTGGGCATTGATGTGGAAGAGGCCATGACGCGCAAGGCGAATGAGCTCTTGAGCGCGTCGCCGCAGCACAACGTCAGCTTCGTTACCGACGACATCCTGACCTTTCCCTATGAAAAAAGTGATCTGATAGTTGCTTATTACACTATTCAGTTCGTGCACCCGCGCATTCGCCAAGCCTTGTTCGATCGTATCTACGAGACCTTGAACTGGGGCGGTGCTTTTATCATGTTTGAAAAAGTACGCGGCCCAGACGCACGCTTTCAAGACATCCTCAGCAGCCTGTATGTAGATTATAAGCGCGACCAAGGTTATAACGCCGATGAAATTCTGGCGAAGACCAGAAGTTTGAAAGGTGTCCTTGAGCCTTTTTCCACGGCCGGCAATATCGACATGTTATCCCGCGCCGGCTTCAAGGATATAACCAGTATTTTCAAATATATTTGCTTTGAAGGCTTCTTCTGCATTAAGTGAATGGAGCTTCATTGTGAGTACAACTATAGAACAACAGTATTTGCAACTATTGCAAATGCCTGAAACCTTTCGTGCGCAGAAAATGGATTGTGAACTTTGCAATTCCAAAGATCATCGGGTGTTGCTGGAAAGTGTCCAGGGCCCCGGTGACCAGGCGGTGGCATTGCCAGTGCTCGGCTGCCAGGATTGTGGGCATATTTTCCAGCAATACCGCTTCGACGAAGCCTTCTACAGCGCTTACTACGACAAGTTCTACCGCCTGAGTTTGTTCGGCAATACGGAGCCGGAGCGCGCCTTCTTTCTGGACCAGGTACGCCGCGGCGAACACCTGTATCAGCACCTGCAAGATGTGCTTCCCGCCAAAGGCAAAATGCTTGACGTCGGTTGCTCCGCCGGCGGCCTGATGATTCCTTTTGCCAAGCGCGGCTGGACAGTCAGAGGCAATGACCCTGACCGGGCCTACGTCGAATACGGCAAGAATATCGGCCTGGACATCGACCTGGTGGGCGCCGAACACATGAGCCCCACGGGTGATTACAACCTGATCATCATCAACGGTTCGCTGGAGCATGTGCATGACGTCAACCAGGTCATGCAGCTTTGCCGGCAGGCCAGTGCCGAGGACGGATTGCTGCTGATTGAAGGTCGCGCGTTGGGTTATGGCATCAAACAAGGGTTTCTAACCCATAACCATCGCCGCTACTTGAGTGCCAGCAGTATCGAGCACCTGATGTACCGGCATGGTTGGGAGCCGATCCAGACCACCCATGAGCCCGTGTGCGGGCCGACCCGACCGGGGGCGGTGTTCGTGCTGGGGCGAGCCTGTGCCCAGCCTGCCACCGAGCACCTCGAAAGCATCAAGGCTCAGGGCCGCAAGGCACTGCAGGAGTCCTACATGCCAAGCCTGCACTCGATGCGACCCCGCACATGAGTGCCTCGGCCTATGCCCTCGAAAAGTCGAGTGCCCGCGTCCATTCCTGCTTCAGGGATGATCTGGTCGTGACACCACCGCCAGCAGACGCGGTCACCCGGCGCTACAACCTCTACGACCCCCGTAGTGATATCGGTTTTGAACTGGGCCAGGCCGAGTACTCACTTGCCTTGCTCTTCGATGGCCAGCGAAACCTGCAAGAGATTGTCGACGCCGCCCTGGCGCAGCATCGAATCAAGGTCAGCCCCGAGAAGCTTGCGCAGTTCGAGCGCAAACTGCTCAACCTGAAACTGCTGAGCAGCGAGCAAACGGATCACAAAAAGGACCTGCGCGATCCCGCCACGGGCATAACCTATGGCCCGCTGAAAGAGCATTTGCTGATTAACCTGGTTAAAACCAACCCGCAGCCATTGCTTGATCATCTTTACCGGTTGGCGCCCTGGTGCTGCAGCGCGGCATTCATTTTGCCGCTGCTGGCCTTGTCCCTGTTGAGCTTCGTGTACCTGGGCGCGCACTTGGACAGCTTCATGGCCGATGCCAGCGCCACCTATATCCAGAGTTACCGCTGGCTGCTCTGGCACTTCCCGGTGATCCTGACCTCCATCGCCCTTCACGAACTGGGGCATGCGATGGCCTGTCGTCACTATGGGGTCAAGGTCAACGATTTCGGGATCGGCATCTACTTGTTGCTCGCCACCGGTTGGGTACGTCCGGTGCAGACACAATGGTCGCAGCTACCGCTGAACCAACGGGTGATCACCATTCTGGCAGGCCCCTTGGTCAGCCTTCTGTATGCGGGAGTGGGCATTGCCCTGTGGGCGATGTTCCGTGACACCCAAGGGGTTTTGCCCGCCCTTTTCGTGGTGATGATCGTGGCTTCGTGCATTTCCCTCATCCCCACCCTGCTGCCCATCTTCAATGGCGACACCTACCTGGCGATTACCGAAGTGCTGGGGCAACCACGCCTGCGCCAGCGTGCTTTCAACTATGTAAAGCGCCATTGGCGCAGCGCGCCGCAGGAAACCCTTTCCCCTGCATTGCGCAGGCTCTACTGGGGCACATTCCTGTTGACCTGCCTGGGCTGGGTCATCGCCTGGAGCTTCATCGCAGCCACCCTGATTCGCCTTTTCAACCACCCATAAGGACAGTGTCATGACTCAACCTACAGTGACTCCGGCTATTGCCGCCATGGATGAAGCCACCACCACAACCGCCCCGGCCGACGTCGCGCCGCAAGCCCTTACCGATGCACCGTTCGAGGAGTTCGACCTCGACGATATCGAAATCATCGAAAGCAAAGTGTTCGCCTGATCGCTCCGAGCTTCCTCGGCTTGACGTCGAGGAAGCCTTCCCTTCCTCAAACTGGGCAACCACATGGCTCACTTCGTTAAGCCCGAACCGATTGGTGTGGGTATCCAGTACAACCCCGAGATCCTCGACTGGTTTCCATTTGAGGACATCGAAGTCGATGTGCTGGAAATACTGCTCGACAACATCATGGCCCCTATGGACGGCCCCCAGATCATCAAGCCCGCGGCCCAGGCGATGATCAATCGGCTGTCTGAGAAATTCACCTTGCTGGCGCATTCCAACTACGGTTGCGACTTTGGTTTCAGCCCTCTTGAAGAAACCGCCGCTGTGCAACGCCATGTGCCCCTGGCCAAGATGCTCAACAGCCCATGGGTCGCCAACCATTGTTTTTATGGCGACAACTCCTGGCTGGATATCTGGAGCAGCCCGCTGCAGTTTTCCAATGCAGAGGTTCTGCGCTGCGCCGAACGCGCGAAGGCTTTGCAGGCACATTATGGGATGCCACTGGCCCATGAAAACGCCGCCTATTACTTGCAATGCCCGGGTGCAGAAATGCGCGAAGCCGAGTTCCTGGCCCGTCTCGTGCAGCAGTCCGGCACCTTCTTGCATCTGGACTTGCATAACATCTACACCAACCACTTGAACCTGAAAGACTTCGACTTGCGCGACTACCTCGACACCTTGCCGTTGGACAAGGTGATCTCTGTGCATCTGGCAGGTGGCAGTTGGCATGAGGGGCTCTACCACGACTGGCATGACTCGTGTGTGCCCGAACCTGTTTGGGATCTGTACCAGGAACTCATGTCCCGCTGCCAACCCTCGGCGATCATCCTCGAATACCAGGGGCAGGCTCACCACGCACTGACACGCGTGATGGACGCCAACGACGAACACATGATCGTCACCGATGTGCGGCGCGCACAGAACATCTGGAATCACTACACAAAAGCGGCACAGGAGCTGACGCATGGATGCTGAGCAGGTCTGGAAGCTGTGGCGACGCCTGCTACGCGATGAAACACTGCAGCAGCAGTTGTTCGAAGCTCAAGGCGCGACTCAATGGCTGGAACACTTTCCTGATAACGAGCGGGTGATTCTGCAGGCCTATGGCAGTCAGTTTGAACGAGTGAAATGGTTCGTCGAAAACTATCAGTTCCGCTTGGTCAATTCCTTTATCAATGCGCTGGAAACCGGCGCGCCATTGACGCTGCGCGCGCTGCTCAATATCGGCCTGGACCTGCCGGCACTGTCCAAGGCATTCCTGCGCCAACAAGAGTGGTTCGACTACGGGCCAAGAGTGTATGGCTATTGCGACGCGGCATTGGGCTTTCTGCTCGAGCGCCAGGAACTTGCCGACTACCCGCAGATTCGCGACCTGATGGGCCTTGAGCGCGAATCTGTGCGCCTCTACATCGGGCTGGTGGAAACCAGTGCCGCAGTGCCGGGCACTTATCAACGCACCGACGGTGCACGCATTTACCAGAGCCGCTATGCGCTGTCGCACTGGTTGCGTGATAAAAGCCTGCTCGGGCGTAGCAGACCGGAGGAAGCCTGCGAGCACATCTTGGTGTATTTGCCCACCCCTGAGGCGCGCCACAAATTCACCCTGATCAGCCCGCGCGCTGCGTACCTCTATCACTGCCTGGAGCAACCACAGTCACTCGTCAGCTTGATGCAGATACTGGGTTCCAGCGCCGCACAACCCAGCGGCGAGGACTTGGCACTGCTCGATAAGCTGCATCGACTCAACGCCATCAGGATGCCGGCCTAGACCATGGAAAGCTCACAGTACTTCTGGCTGCGCTCGACCGGCTTCCCCATTCATCACTTGACGGATCTGGGCCGATTCGCCGACCTGCCAGCGTGCCGCGCCTTCGAGCAAGACTTCCGCTCCTTGCAGACGCTGAAGGCGACGCTACTTGAAAAGGCCAACGCGCATTCGCCCCAGGCCTGCCGCAAATTCATCCGCAAACTCAACGAGAACCAGGCCCTGCAACCCACCGATCTGCCAGAAGTACTGCGCGAACCTCTCGGTGAGGCTTTGCAACACTGGAATCTGTTGCTCGCGCGAACGTCAGCGCCTGAAGAAGCCGCCCGTGAATATGACGCCTATCTGGAAAGCGCCCGCCAAGGACTGATCGACTTCCTGGATGACGATGCGGTGGCCGAGGCCTTGTTCATCTCCAACCCGTCGGCGTTGACACGCATCCGTGAGCTGATCAGGGATCGGCACAGCAGGAACGACACCCGCAAAAAGCAAAAGCTGCGCTTGGGCTGGAGTTACGCGCAACGTTTCTGCGCCAAGAACGATACCTCCAGTTTTTTCGGACCTTTGGCCTGGGGCCGGTTCGATACCCGGCAGACAGCCAATGTGCATCTGACCCAGGATGACACGGCGTGGATCAAGGATCGCCACACCTTCTTCGAGAATTGGGTGGTACAGCGGTTGGTCGAACAGATCAACCAGCAATGCCCAGACACCGACCGTATGCCCTTGCAGCTCAATACCGGTTGCTACCTGCACGAACAGACCCTGTTCATGCCGATTGGCAAAAGCCAGCGCCTCAACCCGCAAACCGCCCAGGTACTGCAGTACATCAGCGAGCACCAGGATCGAGCCGCCACTTACGCGGGGATATTGAACGACTGTCCGCAAGACGCGGCTGGCACATTGCGCGATCTGCTGGAGCACCTGGTGAGCAAACGTATCGTGCGCCGGGGCTGGCAAATGTCGCCCCGTGAGCGTCACCCCATCGTGCAGCTGCAACGCTGTTTGGCCAACGCGGGGGTATCCGACCCGTTCAACCAGCTCTGGCAATCGCGCCTTGAAGCGCTGGAGGGCTTGCGCCATGACTATGCCCACGGCGACCTGATGCGTCGGACCGAATGCCTGGAGCGCTTGAACCAACTGCTTGGCGAGGCCGGGGTCGACCTCAGCCGAGAAACCGGCACCATGTATGTCGGCCGTTACCCGCTGTACGAAGATTGTTCGAGAAACATGAACATCAGCCTTGGGCAAGCCATGCTCGACCAAGTCAACCAAGAACTGGCGCCGCTGATGCGCATCAATCAGTGGCTGATCAAAGCCATCGCGCACCAGCTCAATCAGGCCTTCATTGAGGTCTGGGAGCAGCGCCAGGTGGCCAGCCCCGGCAAACCGGTTGATTTTCTCGACCTGCTCAACACCCTTGCCCCTCTGTTGCCTGCACTTGAGGCACGCATCATCGGCGACCTCGATCAGCGCCTGGAAAGCGCTTGGGCGCAACTGCTGCAGGACTTCCCGGAGCATGCCGAAGTGCGTCTGTGTGCTGCGGACGTCGAGCGCCTGATCAGCCGGCTGAACAGCCGTCTGGATGTCGAAGGCTTCGAGGTGTTCGGCAGCGACTTTCACTCTCCGGATATCCTGCTCTCCAGCGCCTCGGTCGAGGCTTTCAATCGCGGCGACTACGAAATCATCGTCGGTGAAGTGCACCCGGCAGTTCATACGCTGAGCCAGCCCGTTGCCGCTCCGTTCGGCCCCTTCAATACGCAGATAAACCAACAGGTGGAGGCGATTTTCCAACGCCCTCGCCTGGTACTGGCTGACTCGCCCGAGAGCTATCAGCGCTCCCACATCGACTGGCCACTGCAGCCCTCCTACCTGCAATTGGTGCTGCCGTCTGGCGGCGGTTGTGTCGCAGCGCACCAGCAGTTTGCCGCTGGCAGGGCAAAAGTGCTGCGGGTGAACGGTCGTCTGCAAGTGGTCGACGCCCTGGGGCAGTTCAGCGAAGACTTGCTGTGCGTGTACTCCACGCCCTTGCATCGGCTGGGCTTCGCCCTGGCCGGCAGCGCCGTGGCCAAACACGATCACCGCCGTATCTGGTTGGGCCGGACCCTCTACAAGCGCGCTTCCTGGCTATTTGCCCGCGATCGCCTGCCGGAACCGAAGGGCTCGATCGACGAGCTAGAACACACCCTGCAATGGCGTGCCTGGGCTGGCGCTCACGGTTTGCCCCGCTATGCCTTCGTCAAGATCGATACCGAACCCAAACCGCTGTTCCTCGACTTCGACAACCCTTTGTCCTTCGACGGCATCAGCAATGCGCTGAAGAACGCAGGCCACGTCAAGTTCTCGGAAATGCGACCGTGCCCCGATGAACTTTGGCTTGAAGAGGCACGAGGGCGTTTCTGCTGTGAAATACGCACAACCTTTTCCCCACGCGAGGCTCTTGCGACATGAGTAAAGAAAATACAGCCTCTTGCGCCAAGGCCGACCAGGAAATAAAGCACACCTTTGTGTACCTGTTTTTGACCATTTTCATTCCCTTTGGCCTCGGCCATTTCGTCTCGTACCTGTTTCGCACGGTCAACGCTTTGATCTATGTGGACCTGGAGCAGGAACTGCACCTGCCCGCCAGCAGCATGGGCCTGCTGACCGGCGTGTACTTTCTGACCTTCGCCGCGGCGCAGATTCCGCTCGGCGTCATGCTCGACCGCTACGGCCCGCGCAGCGTGCAGGCCCCCATGCTGTTGTTCGCGGTATTGGGCTCGCTGATTTTCAGCTTCTCCCACACCGAGCTGGGTCTGATCATCGGTCGCGGCCTGATCGGCCTGGGGGTAGCCGGTTCGCTGATGAGTGCGATCAAGGCGTGCACCATCTGGCTGCCGGTCGAGCGCCTGCCGCTGAGTACGGCGTGCCTGTTGTCGGTAGGCGGCCTGGGCGCCATGGCGTCCACCACGCCGCTGCATGAACTGCTCAAGTGGATCTCATGGCGTGAAGCGTTCTTGATTCTGGCGCTGTTGACTCTGTTCGTCAGCGTGGTCATTCACCTGAGCGTGCCGCGCACCTACAAACCCAAGCACACCACTCTGGCCGAAATGTCCAAGGCCGTGGGGACACTTTACTCCTCGTGGGTATTCTGGCGACTGGCGTTGTACTCGGTGTTTGCCCATGCGATCTACATGTCGGTGCTGTCGCTGTGGATGGGGCCGTGGCTGCGCGATGTCGCCCAGCTCAGCGAGTCGAGCATGGCCAATACCTTGCTCTGGGGCACCGTGGCGATGGTGGCAGGTTCGCTGGCCTTCGGCTCGATCACCGACTACCTGCGCCGCTTTGGTGTGCAGCCGATCATGGTGTGCGGCGCCGGGGTTGCGATCTTCATCGTGTTTCAATCGCTGATGATCAGCGGACTGCCGGTGTCGCCGCTGCTGATTGCCATGGGGTTCAGCTTCTTCGGCACCTCCACCACCATGAACTACGCGATCGTAGCTCAGTCGGTATCGCCTGAACTGGCCGGGCGGGTCAGCTCGTCGTTCAACCTGGTGGTGTTCGTGCTGGCGTTCGCCTTGCAATGGTTGATGGGAGAGATCCTGAACCTGTGGCCGGCCAATGGACAAGGGCATCCGGTGGAGGCTTACCAGTGGTCGCTGGGCGTGATGATTGCCTTGCAGGTACCTGGGGTGTTGCTGTGGCTGAGTTTCAAACCGTGGCAACTGAAAACAGCAACGGCGCGGTAAACGCTGGCGGCCAGCTCGTCTTCGTTGACCACAGGTCCGTCAAGCCGCCGCAAAAACCCGTCAGTTGCGCTGCGTATGAGCGAGCAAGGCAGGCTCAGCATCGAATCACTGACAGCACAGGCAACCGCTGATCAACGGTTGATCGGGGTCGCTTTCAAGAAAGGTGACCCTGACTTCCACGCCCGTTCGCAGTGGCGTCAATTCACACTGCCAATTGGCAGCGCCCCCTAGCCAACAGCTGCTTTTGTCGTCAAACCGACCTTCCCGATCCCAGGGAAACTTGACCTTGAGCCTCGCGCAGCGCCCATCAGTGCGCAGCGCTTCATCTTCCATGGCGATAACCAGCGCAGTCTGGCTGGGCACCTGCGGTTTCTCGTGAGCCAAAGGCGGACGATAGAGCGCATCCCCCGGCACAAGCATGAAGCGATTGCAGTAACCCGGATGCCGGTCATCGTCAGCCGGGTCGCCACTGGCGGACTCATTCAATACCTGTGGCTGTCTGCCTTCATGGATGACCCGAGTCAGTAGCCATGGCTCATGGCGCTCTTGGCCCGGCGGGCCAGGGATTTCCACAACATGGCCACTGGCTAGCCCGGTTTGCTGACCTTGGCTTTCAAGCGGACGGTAGGCCGCGCGGCGGTGCTCGCCGGCCTGCAGGGTGACCTGCCTGGCGGGCTTGATCAGTCGCTCGGTGGCCCGCCTGTCGCCCTCGGGGGCGACAGCCGTGGCTTGCTCGATCCTGGGAAACACCGCCTGATGATCGCCAAACACCAGCACATGACCTTGAGCACTGTGCTGGAAGTGAAAGTGAATCCCCTCCTCCTCACACAAGCGCTGGATGAAGTGCAAATCCGTTTCACCAAACTGGGTACAGCAATCACGCTCGGGGTAGGTCGAGCCCAACTCGAAGCGGTAGGCATCGCCCAGAATCCCGTGTTCTTCGAGAATCAGGGCAACGATGGCCGGCACCGAAAACTGCTGATAGATCCTCTGGTTGGTGCGGTGGCGCAAGTAGGACAGGTGCGGAACCAGGGCCAGGTTGTAGCACTGGGTGTCCGCACATTGGGCGATGTGATAGATGCGCCCGTGAATGCCATGGCCGTGGCCATCGAAAGCCAGGAAGGCCTCCCTGTCGACGAGGCTTTGCAGTTCCAGGTCGGGTCGTTCACTCACACACTCCACCTTGAAAAAGTAAGGCTTGCTGATCGCCTCTTCCCCGGTGAATGCGAGCACTTGAACCTCATGCGCAAAACCGTCGATGGTCAAACAGAAGTGCGTTTGATTGGCTGGGCTGAACATCCACTGTGCTCCTCTTGGATCAGGTATTGAATGGACACAGGCGCATACCGCCAGGCGGGAAAGTTAATTTCCCGCATGACGAATACATTTCAACGAATGTTTTAAATAATGAGCCCGCACTCGCTATGAAACGTGCATGGCGCAGGAGAGGAAGAGTCAAACCCGATCAGATACTGCTCTTCACCTTAGTCCAGACCCGCGTCCGGATGCGCTCCAACTTCAATGGCAGCGGTTCAAGCGGAACCAGTGTTGCGACGGTTGCCTTGTCTGGATATATCCATGGGTTATCGCGCAACTTCTGCTGGACAAACTCGGTGGCGTCCTTATTGGCATTAGGATACAGCGTGTGATTTGACGTTTTGGCAATCACTTCCGGACGCATCATGTAGTTGATAAACGCCAGGCCTTCTTTTGGGTGAGGCGCGTCTTTGAGCAGCACCAGGTTTTCCGACCAGACCAACGCACCTTCGCGAGGCAGGCTGTAGCTGATCGTGCGTCCGGTGTTGGCGCTCTCGTTGGCAGCCTGCGCCGCCAGGGCACCATTGGCCCAGCCCACCACGACACAAATGTTGCCGCCTGCCAGGTCCGTATCGATTTTCGACGAGTCGAAATAAACGATATAAGGCCGGATCTTCAACAGCAGTTCCTGAGCCTTCTGGTAATCATCCGGGTTCTTGCTATTGCTGGGGAGCCCAAGGTAATTCAAGGCAATCGAAATGATCTCGCTGGGCGAATCCAGCATGGCCACACCGCAAGACTTGAGCTTGCTGATGTTCTCTTCCTTGAAGATCAAGTCCCAACTATCGACCGGCGCATGATCACCCAATGCCGCTTTGACTTTATCCACGTCATAGCCAATGCCGGTGGTGCCCCACAAATAAGGCACAGCGTAGCGATTGCCTGGGTCGTTGACCGCCAGTTGGGCCAGGATGGCCGGATCGACGTGGGACAGGTTACTCAGCTGGGCAGGGTCCAGCGGCTGCAGCACCCCCGCTTCGATCAGGCTGGGCAACACATTGGAGGTCGCCACCACCACGTCGTAGCCGGTGCGACCGGCCATGACCTTGCTCTGCATGATCTCGGCACTGTCGAAGGCATCCATGTGAATTCGGGTGCCCGTGGCCTGTTCGAACTCTTTTGGCGTTTCCGGAGCCAGCAGCCCGAACCAGTTGTACAGGTACATCCCTGGCTCTACTGCACCTGCGGATGTACTGATTCCGGCGCAGAGCAACGCGACCGAAAAAACGGTTCGCAAAGGTGATTTTCTCATGCAACATCCCTGTCTAGACGACGTGCCCTCATGGCTGTCGTAAACCTTGAAGGCGAATATACCGAGCCTTGGGCAATAGTAAATACCTACGATTACTTACCCTTGACCCACGATTCCCTAACCCTAAAGGGGTAGAAAATGCCACTCGACCTGCATAGCCTGGCTTGGCACCGCTCGATTGGAAAACTGATCATGCAGCTGAACCGTCCAGACTTCTGGAGTTCGCTTATTCGCACACTCAATGAATATGTGCAGATCGATAACTGGGTCGTGCTGATCTTCAGCAATCAACAAGTACAAGTGGTCAGTCTTCCCGAAGTAGCCGATGTGGAAGAGGTGGATGCGTTTATTCACCTGTATGTAAAGGGGCTATATCTGCTGGACCCCTTTTATATCGCCAATCGAGAAAACCCGCAGAGCGGATTCTTTCACCTGCTGGATATTGCACCGGAGTACTTTCGGGAAACCGAGTACTACCACAAGTACTTTGCGCAATACATTTCTGTCGATGAAGTGCAATACAACATCCAGCTCGATGCCGACAGAACCCTGTGCATCTCCATTGGCAGCGGCGTGCACTTCAATCAAGAACAGATCACGATGCTGGATCTGATCAAGCCGTGGGTCACTGCATTGATGCATCAGCGCATGTGCTTTGAAACGGATGTCGAGAAAAACCTCAGCGCCCCGCCGCAATGGCCCGAAACCATTAGCCAGCTAGGCACACAAATAACCACCCGCGAGAGCGATGTGCTCAGGCTGTTGCTCAGTGGCTTTTCCAACAAGGAGATCGCTGGCAAACTTTCCCTCTCGGCAGAGACGATAAAGGTTCACCGTCGCAACATTTACGCCAAGCTGAACATCAAGTCGCAATCCGAACTCTTCGCTCGATTCTTCATGCCAAAACAGGATGTTCTCTCTTGACGCTATCGACTTCGATGACGATCCCTGCCGGGAAACCGTAAGCAAACCACTGCATAGCCTGGATAACCCCGCATTCCATCAGCAACACCCTCCAAGCCCCTCTCAACACGGATGTCGAACACCCCATGTTTAAAGCCATTCTCTTCGGCCTGCTCTCCTGCGCCCTGGTGCTGCCTGTTTTCGGGCTGGTGATTTCACAGTTTCTCCCTCCTGGGTTCGTTGCCCTTGGCGAACCGGGTTGGAAACAACAGCACAATCAACTGGTCAGCCTGCATAGCGTTCAATGGCTGACGGTGCTGAGCTGGGCCCTCATGGCAGGACTGGGGGGATTTGTCAGCACCCGGACCCACGCGACCCGCTCCTTGCGTCCCGCCCTCTGGGTCGGGGTCATCATCCTGCTGGTCTGGGGCATTCCCGTGGGGATCTTCTCCTTGAGCCAAATAAGCTGGGTGCATATCAGCTGCTGCCTGGCCATCATGCCGGCGGTACTGGCAGGGGGTGCGCTGGCGCGCAGAAAGCTGAATCATTCGTCTGAACATCAACAGTGAACAGGTAGCCCTTCGATGGATATCCAATTTCGCGGTAACGCAATGCCTGGCAACCCCGCTGCCGGCACCTGCGATGAGTACAGCCTGAGCGGCATTTCCAGCCTGGATGAGCTGATCGACGCCTACCGCCAGCTCGCCGACAAGCACCCGGGCTTCAGGCCCCTGCTCTCGCTGGATGACCTGCCCCAGGCCCGCTACACCTGCGGGCATGCACGCAACAACCTGGGGCTGGATGAGGCCTCGGAACAGGACATTGCCCAGTTACCTGCCGAATGCTTCGAACAGGGCGAATACCTGGGCTATTCCACCACCAAAGCCGAGTTCCCGATCTGCTTGCGCAACTTCACCAAGCTGGTGGCCGGCAGCTCGTTCGAAGAGGCTTGCGCCCACGGCCTGACCCTTGACCAGCCCGCCCTGCAGGAATGGATGGACTATCAGGACAACCCGGTTTCACTGCTCGACCAACCTCTCTCGGCGCTCCTGGTTCCGGTCGAGCATGCCTGCCAGGCACTGGCTGCGTTTCCCAACGGCTATTTCAGTTGCGACCTGGGCCCTGCGCAAAACTATGCGCTAGCGCGCCATTTCGCTCAGGCCCACGGTTATGAATTGATCGGGGTTGGCGCGTCTTACCTCGGTTTCCTGCGTGCAGCGCCTGCCGACCTGCACGTCGCCAACGCCGTGGCGAAGGATTTTTGTGCGCTCTACAACACCCCTGAAGAGAACCGGCAAGCGGTGACTTCAGCGGTCGTCCAGGCGATCCGCGAGCGGACACACCTGTGGCTGCGCTACGTGGAATGACGCCGGGAGAAAGGGTGTGGATTCACAGGCTCAGCCGCTTCTCCATCGGCTGATAGATCAGCCCGGCAAACTCACCCTCCTCCCCAGCCAAGGCAAAACCGTAACCTTCGTAAGCGGCCACTGAGGACAGAGACGCTCTGACGGTTACCACATCGGCTCTGGCCTGCTCCAGAGCTGCGCTCACCAAGCGTTTGCCAACGCCGCGACGCTGCCACAGCGGCGCAACGAACAGCATCGCCACATGGCGCCCTTCCTTGAGTTCGATCAGTCCGACCAGGGTTCCCTCTGCGACACAAACCAGCATCAGGTTGTCACTCGCCATTCGTTCGGCAAACGCCTTCTGCGCCGCTACCTTGGCGAAGGTTTCCACGCCCTGCGCTGAGAGCGAAGGCGCAACTGCCAGCATGAACGCTTCCAGGCAAAGGGCAGTGGCGCTCGGCAGGTCTTCGTGAGTCATCTTGCGTATCTGCACAGTCGTCGTCCTTGGCTTGAGTGGAGTGTTTCTATACCAGAACACCCAACCTTGCGATACGCAGCAACGCCGCGGCAAACAGACACCTCGTTCAGCGATGTCGCTGCCTGCTTCGGCAGGGTCGGCATAACCACGCCGCCACATGCGTTCCCTTTTCAAGCTCAGAAAAAAGTGCTCCATCGCGAAGTGGTCCCGGCGGGACTGTTGCGACTCAAACCTTGCTGCGGGCCCTTTCGCGCCAGTAACAATCAGTTTCCTTCTTCACTGGATGACTTGCGCCAAGCGCAGCGCCAGCGTCGATGCCTGTTCGGCACTGGCAACGTTGGTGAAGCCCATCCCCAGCCCCTGCCTGGACTGGGCCTCCAGGTACCACTGTGACAGCGGCTCAACCGCGATGCCCACCGCCCGGGCGCGCTGGGCGAACTCGACATCATTCCCTTGCCCAAGACCGGCGACCAAGTGCATGCCGCCTGCTTGAGGGTTTATCTGTAAACCCTCGGCAAACTGTTGATGCAACGCATCGATCAGCCATTGACGGCGTCGCGCGTAGAGGCCGCGCATTTTATTTAGATGCCGTGCGAAGTGACCCTCGTTGAGGAAGGCGGTGACGGTCGCTTGAGGCAGGTGCGGGCAGTGATTGTGCAGACGATCCGCCTGACGGGCGAACGCTGGGGTCTGTTCGGCGGGCACCACCAGGTAGGCCAGGCGCAGCCCTGGAAACAGGACTTTGCTGAAGGTGCCGGTGTAGAGCACGCGGCCCTGCTGGTCGAGGCTCTTGAGGGCCGGCAAGGGCTTGCCCTGGTAGCGGTATTCGCTGTCGTAATCGTCCTCGATGATCCAGCTGCCTTGGCGGTTGGCCCAGTCCAGCAGGGCCAGGCGCCGCGGCAGGGACAGCGACACCCCCAGCGGGCTCTGGTGGGTCGGGGTGACCACGGCAAAGCCGGCCTCTGGGGCGCGGGCGATGCCTTGGGCGACGTCCAGGCCCTGATCGTCCACGGGCACCGGCACCAACTGCGCGCCGGCTTCCAGCAGTGCGTTCCTGGCCATGAAGTAGCCGGGCTCCTCCAGCCAGCAGGTGGCGCCTGGGCGCATCAGGGTGTGGCTGATCAGGTCGAGGCAGGCGCGGTAGCCGGCGCAGACGAAAATCTGCTCCGGGTGGCAGGTGATGCCGCGGGAAATCCCCAGGTAGGAGGCAATGGCCGCCCGCAACGGGGCGTAGCCGCGGGCGTCCGGGTAGACCAGGCCTTCGACGCCCGCCTGGCGCAGTTGCCGGCCCGCCAGGCGGGTCCAGAGTTTGCGCGGAAAGGCGTCCAGCGCTGGCAGGCCCATTTGCAGTGCCAAGGGCGACATGCCGGCATGGGTGGCTTGATGGGTCGTTGCAGCCACCGGGGCGCGTTGTACGGGCGCACAAATCGGCGCCAGTTGCGGGGTGACAATGGTCCCGGCGGCCCCGCGAGCAATCAGGTAGCCCTCGCCTATCAGCAGTTGGTAGGCGGCTTCCACAGTGCCCCGCGCCAGGTTCAGCTCCGCCGCCAAGGCGCGAACTGCCGGCACGCGGTCTCCCGGACGCAGGCGGCCATCGGCGATGGACTCGCGAAACCGCTGGTACAGCTGGCGATAGATCGGCGCCGTCTGGCTGCGGTCCAGTTCGAAAGGAAGGATCATGGCCTAGTCATTTATGCATTTTTTGGCCCTGTAGCTTAAGCCATTGGCCTTCTACAGTGGGTCATCTCTTTGCAGCGGATGACGGACATGCCCTACACCCTTCAACACCTCGATAGCGAAGCGGCCCTGGCGGCCAGTTTCGACGTGATGCGTGTCTTGCGCCCGCACCTCACCCACCCTGCGGCCTATGTCGCCCAACTGGCCCGGCAAACCGAGCAGGGCTATCGCTTGCTCGCCGCGTGGAACGCCGAGCGCATCGTCGGCCTGGCCGGTTACCGCGAGCTGGAAAACCTGCTCTACGGACGCTTCATCTACGTCGATGACCTGGTGGTGAGCCCGGAGCTGCAGCGCAGCGGCCTGGGAGCGCGGCTGTTGAGTGCGGTGCGGGATGAGGCCGTGCAGCGTCAATGCGATCACTTCGTGCTGGATACCGGCCTGCATATGCCCCTGGCCCAGCGCTTCTATTTCCGCCAGGGGTTGCTGGCCCGCGGCATGCACTTCACCCAGCGACTTCGCGGTGGGGAGCCGGCATGAACACTGTCCTGTTGATCAACGCCAGCCCCCATGGCCAGGTTTCCCAGGGGTACCGGCTGGCACTGGAGCTGCTGAGCTCCCTGCGCCAACGCTATCCGCAGCTCGAACTGGTCGAGCGCGATCTGGGGGCGCAGCCGTTGCCACCGCTAGGCCTGGACTACGCCCACGCCCTGACCAGCGCCACGCCCTTCGACGCGCCGTTGTTCGAGGTGTCCGAAGGGTTGATTCGTGAGTTGGAGCGCTGCGATGTGCTGCTGATTGCCACGCCCATGCACAACTTCACCCTGCCGGCGGCGCTCAAGCTGTGGATCGACTACGTGCTGCGCATTCACCGCACCTTCAGCTCCGGCCCGGAGGGCAAGGTCGGCCTGCTCAAGGACCGCCCGGTGCATGTGCTGGTGAGTTCCGGCGGCTTTCACCAAGGCCCGCGGGCACGCCAACCGGACTTTCTCACGCCTTACCTGCGCCAGGTGCTGAACACCCTGGGTCTGTTCGACCTGCAGTTCACTTATCTGCAGGGCTTGGTGTTCGGTGACGAAGCGGTGCGCGCAACCCTCGACGAGGCCCGCAGCGCACTGTCCTTGCAGCCCCTGTTCAACCCCCTCGTTTGTGCCTGATCACTTTTTTCCATATCGGAGTTTCACCATGAGCCAACTCAGACTGCCCTTTGCCACTTTGTCGCCGGCCGCCTATCAAGGCCTGCTCGCCACCAACACCGCATTGGCCGCAAGCCCCCTGGGCCTGCCCTTGCTGGAGCTGGTGTATTTGCGCGTGTCGCAGATCAACGGCTGCTCGTTCTGCCTGGGCAAGCACTCACAGACCCTGCGTGAATGTGGAGTCGCCCAGGACAAACTGGATTGCCTCGCCGGCTGGCGCGTCAGCGAACTGTTCAACGAGCGCGAACGCGCCGCCCTGGACTGGGCCGAAACCCTCACCTACGTCCACGACAAGGGCGCGCCGGACGCACTGTACGAACCGCTGAAAGCGCACTTTAGCGAGGTCGAAATTTCCGACCTGACCTTGGCCGTGTCCTTGATGAATGCCTTTAACCGGCTGGCGGTGGGCATGAAGCTCTAAGAGCAAGCAGAGCCCAGCAGCCTCAATGGTTCAGCCGTTAACCGTTCGCGCGGGTGCGTCCACCGCCGGGGCTGCTGCGGGTGCTGGTGCGCCACACCACTATCGGCTTGAATCGTCGCCCTTCACGCCGGCTGGTCTTTATCAACCGGCAACGAAGCAAACATCTCAGCGCGGCACACCTCAAGAATCTCATCCGCCAGCGCCGAATCATCCGGGCAGGCACGGGACAAAATAATCGCACCGACCGCACGCGACAGCAGGTCGATCATTTTCTGCCTGCCCTCACCCGGTGCGGCATCCGGCCGGGTCGGGTATTTGTCCCCCAGGGTTTTCAGGGTGTGCTCGATCCCTTCGGCAAACCTCGCTTTCACCTCATCCGATTGACGCGCCGCGTCGCCACCCAATGCGGCCATGGTGCAACCACCGCCACGTTCGTCGCGGTGTTCTCGGGTCACATAGACGTCGATGAAGCCAGGCACATCGAGCGCTTGCAGGCCAGCCAGCGACTTGGCAAGGCTGCAGGCCGAGGCCTCGGCCATGAGGTCGGCCTTCGAACCGAAATGCTTGTAGAAACCTCCATGGGTGAAACCGGCCGCCGCCATGAGGTCCGACACCCCCACACCGTCGAAGCCGCGCTCACGGAACAACTCTGAGGCCGTTTCAACGATGTGCTCTCGATTGGCCTGCGCCTGAGCCTTGCTCACTCTCACCTGCAATACCTCCTATACATCGGAAAATCATGGGCCCGATCATACATAGATGTCGATCATAATCAAAATCGTTGACAGCTTAGATTTCGATCATCATCCTAATTGCACGCACCACCGACCTCCACCCACGGGCACGCAAGAGACACCAGATGACCGATCAGAACCTGTTCACCCCTTACACCCTCGGCGCCCTCGCGCTGTCGAACCGCATCGTCCTCGCGCCACTGACCCGCAACCGCGCCGGCGCAGGCTCTGTTCCCAGCGAATTCGCCGCCACCTATTACAGCCAACGCGCTAGCGCCGGCTTGCTGATCAGCGAAGCCACGCAGATTTCCCAACAGGGCCAGGGCTATCAGGACACCCCCGGGATCTACACCCAGGCGCAGATTGAGGGCTGGCGCACCGTGACCGACGCCGTGCACGCCAAGGGCGCAAAGATCTTTGCGCAACTGTGGCATGTCGGCCGCGTATCCCACGTTGACCTGCAAGAAAACGGCGCCGCCCCCGTGGCCCCTTCCGCGTTGCGCGCGGCCACCCAGGTGTTCGTCAACAACCGCTTTGAAGACGCCAGCGAGCCGCGCGCACTGGACATCAGCGAACTGCCGGGGATAGTCGCCGATTTCAGCCAGGCCGCGGCAAACGCCATTGCCGCCGGCTTCGACGGCGTGGAAATTCACGGCGCGAACGGCTACTTGCTGGATCAGTTCCTCAAGGACAGCGCCAACGTGCGCACCGATGCTTACGGCGGCTCGATTGAAAACCGTGCGCGCCTGTTGCTCGAAGTCACCGCAGCCGTGATCAATGAAATCGGCGCAGATCGCACCGGGGTGCGCTTGTCGCCGGTGTCGCCGGCCAACGGTGTCTCCAGCAGCAATGCGCAGGCGCAATTCGATTACCTCGTCGATCAACTCGACACCCTCGGCGTGGTTTACCTGCACATGGTCGAAGGCGCGACCGGTGGCCCGCGTGACGTGGCGCCATTGGATTTCGCCGCCCTGCGCCAGCGCTTCAAAAACACCTACATCGCCAACAACGGCTATGACCTGGAGCTGGCGACCTCGCGGCTCGCCGAAGACCAGGCCGATCTGATCGCCTTCGGTCGCCCGTTCATTGCTAACCCGGATCTTGTGGAGCGCCTGCAAAGCGGTGCGCCGCTGTCCGCCTTCAATCCCGCCACGCTCTATGGCGGCGGCGCGACGGGCTATATCGACTACCCGACCTTGGCCGAGTCGGGCGCCGGCGCCAACTGAGCCCTACCCGCCCACACCAGCTGTCAGTCCCTTTCCTGAAAGAGAGATACCCCCATGAACACTCGCCCTACCGTTCTCATCACCGGCGCCTCCAGCGGCATTGGCGCCACCTACGCCGAGCGCTTTGCACAGCGCGGCCACGACCTGGTGCTGGTCGCCCGCGATCAGGCGCGCCTGGACGCACTGGCCGCCCGATTGCGCAGCGAGCACGAGGTCGCCGTCGAGGTGATGAAAGCGGATTTGACCCAACTCAGCGATCTGACCACCGTTGAAGCCCGCCTGCGCGACGACGCCCGCATCGGCATCCTCATCAATAATGCCGGCGCCGCCCTGTCCGGCAGCTTCGTCGAACAAAGCACCGACAGCGTTGCGCAACTGGTCGCCCTCAACACCACCGCGCTGGTGCGCCTGGCCAGTGCCATTACCCCGCGCCTGGCCAAGGCCGGCGATGGCGCGATCATCAACATCGGTTCGGTGGTGGGCCTGGCGCCGGAATTCGGCATGACGGTGTATGGCGCGACCAAGGCTTTCGTGCTGTTCCTGTCTCAAGGCCTGAGCCTGGAGCTGGCGCCCCGGGGCGTGTACGTGCAGGCCGTGCTGCCGGCGGCGACCCGCACGGAGATCTGGGACCGCTCCGGCGTCGACATCAACACCCTGAGCGACATCATGGAAGTCGGCGATCTGGTGGATGCCGCCCTGGTCGGTTTCGATCGGCGCGAACCGGTGACCATCCCGCCGCTGCAACAGGCCGAACGCTGGGATGACCTGCAGAACGCGCGTCAGGCCCTGCTGGGGCAGATCCGTCAATCCGAGGTTGCCCAGCGTTACCAGGCCCAACAATGATCGTCAGATAGCGAGCATTCGCGGCGGATTCGCGGCAGGCACTGCGACGAATCCGCTCCGCTGTTCGGAGTAGCAATGAATCCCATACAGACAACTCGCGCCCCGGCTGAGCAGACCTCGTTCATCGACGCGGCGAACCAGTCGATCACGGTCAGGGGCATTCCCTTCGCCTATCGCGATACCGGTCCCGCGGGCGGCGTGCCCCTGGTGCTGTTCAACCATTGGGGCGCGGTGCTGGACAACTTCGATCCGGCCATCATCGATGGACTGGCCCAGACCCGGCGGGTCATCACCACCGACTATCGCGGCATCGGCGGCTCGGGTGGCAGCGCGCCACTGA
This sequence comes from Pseudomonas sp. 50_B, assembly GCF_017491625.1. Classification (NCBI taxonomy): domain Bacteria; kingdom Pseudomonadati; phylum Pseudomonadota; class Gammaproteobacteria; order Pseudomonadales; family Pseudomonadaceae; genus Pseudomonas; species Pseudomonas sp. 50_B. The sequence goes on along the minus strand of NZ_JAFGYX010000023.1, from coordinate 70,558 downwards.
CGGTCGGCGAAATGGCGCAAGACGCCATTGAGTTGATCCAGGCCCTGGGGTTCAAGAGTGTCGATGTACTGGGCTTTTCACTCGGCGGCTTCGTTGCTCAGGAGATCGCCCTCAAGGCCCCCGAATGGGTGCGCCGCTTGATTCTCACCGGCACCGGACCGGCCGGCGGCAGCGGTATCGACAAGGTCGGCTCGGTGACCTGGCCCTTGATGCTCAAAGGCTTGCTGACCTTGCGCGATCCCAAGGTCTACCTGTTCTTCACGTCGACGGACAATGGTCGCCGAGCCGCCTCGGCGTATCTGCAACGGCTCAAAGCACGCCGAAAAAATCACGACAAGGGCCCGACGCCGAGGGCGTTCCTGCGGCAGTTGCAGGCCATCACGGCATGGGGCAAACAGACGCCGCACGATCTGCAACACCTGAAAACGCCGACGCTGGTGGTCAACGGCGACAACGACCTCATGGTGCCCAGCGTCAACTCGCGCGCCCTGGCTGAGCGCATCCCCCATGCGCAGCTTGTGCTGTATGAGGACGCCGGCCACGGCAGCATTTTCCAGCACCACACGGACTTCGTGACCCGGGTATTGACCTTCCTTGATGACTGACAGCACCTGGCCGCAACCGCAACAGCCCCCTACTGACGCCAACCCAACAGAGCCGCACACCCATGAAGGCATTTTCAATTGATCGCTACGGCAAGAACAGCGGACGCCTGAGCGAAGTCCCCACGCCCGAGGTGGGGCCCCACGATGTATTGATCGAGGTTCATGCCAGCAGCGTCAACCTGCTGGATTCGAAAATCCGCCAGGGCGAATTCAAGCTGATCCTGCCTTATAAATTGCCGCTGATATTGGGCAATGACCTGGCAGGGGTCGTGGTCGAAGTCGGCCCGCAAGTGCGGCGTTTCAAACCCGGCGATGCCGTTTATGCTCGCCCGCCGCAAACGCGGATCGGCACCTTTGCCCAATCGATCGCCGTGCATCAGGACGCGGTCGCTCTCAAGCCGGCCAACATCGACATGGCGCAAGCCGCGTCCATTCCCCTGGTGGCCCTGACTGCCTGGCAAGCGCTGGTGGAAACCGCGCAACTGAAAAAAGGCCAGAAAGTGCTGATCCATGCAGGCTCAGGCGGCGTCGGCACCCTGGCCATCCAACTTGCCAAGCACCTCGGCGCCTTTGTCGCGACCACCACCAGCACGGGGAATGTCGAATGGGTCAAAGCCCTGGGCGCCGATCAGGTGATCGACTACAAGCAGCAGAATTTCGAAAGCCTCTTGCATGGCTACGACCTGGTGTTGAACAGCCTCGGTGCCGATGTGCTGGAGAAATCCCTCAAGGTCCTCAAGCCCGGCGGCCAGCTGATTTCCATCTCCGGGCCACCCACGGTGCAATTCGCCCAGGAGCAAGGGCTGGCCTGGCCGTTGCAGCAGGTCATGCGCCTCTTGAGCTTCGGTATCCGGCGCAAGGCGCGCCAGCGGGACGTCCGCTACGCCTTTGTGTTCATGCGGGCCGATGGCGCCCAGCTGCAACAGATCACCGCGCTGATCGAGGCCGGCATCATCAAGCCTGTGGTTGACCGCAGCTTCAGTTTCGAATCGACGGCAGAGGCCTTGCAGTACGTCGAGCAGGGACGAGCCAAGGGCAAGGTGGTGATCAAGATCAAATGACCACAGCGCCTACCGATGACCCGACTGAATCGACGACAGCCCCTGAACCCGACGAGGCAACGCCAGCGCAGGCGCCGGACAAACCTGCACCGCAAGAGCCGGCGGGTGCTGTTGCGCCGCCGATTCTTTGGCGCCGCTTGATGCTGGAGCCGTAGCGAAACCGCGTGAGTTCGCCCGGGTTCCGGTCGTCACCCAGGCCGGCTAGACCTCGGCAGACGCCCCCTCATCGGCTTCGCGCAGAATCCGTTCAAGCGCCGGCCGCGTCCACTTTTCCCAAGGCAACTCATCCTGCCCATCCCCCGGGTGACGATACTCTCCGGCATCAAACGCGAGGTAGATGGAAAAGGCCGGCTCGGGCATGTCAGCGTTCAAGGACAGATCAACAATGTCACTGAACAAGGTATTCATGACCGCATCGCCGTAATGAAAGTCGCGCCGCCCCTCGATAAAGAGCCGGGCCACCGCCATGGCGACTTGATTGAAAAGAGCGCACCGGTCTATCTGCACCCCGTCATACAGACGATTCAAGTCATGGCAGGAGTCGCTTTCGATCGCTTCCAGCACCTTGTGAAGCTCGGCTTCACTCAACATCCTCTGCATTCACTGGCCCACCGTTTGTCCGGGAGGCGCAGATTAGCATCCGCCAGACGCCCTGTTCATCGGATCAAGGCCACCGAAGAGGACCGGCAAGCCTGGGCGCTGAAAGCCGCGGCAAGAACACCTACACCGCACGAACCACGGTGTAAGTGAGGGTGGCGGAAAACAGCGCCAGAACGACGGCGGTGCCCCGGGAAAACAGCGGTCCAGAAACCCGCCCCAGGTATTCGGCTCGAATGCCCGCCCCCAGCGAGACCCAGAGCAAGGCTATTGGCGCCAGTGCCAGGAAGAAAGCGCTTAATGACGGCAGGAATCCTCCCAGGCTGGCGAATGAGCTGGCCGGGAAGATCACACTGGCGAAGATCAGCCCCTTGGGGTTGAGCAAGGTGGCAATCAACAGGTGCCGTGGCCAGCTCTCAAAGCGCTCGGTGTGCTGGGCTCCGGTGGTGGAAGTCTTCCAGGTCTTCAAGGCCAGCGCCGCGATGTACAAGGCGCACAGCAGCTTGATCAGGTGGATCAGCCACGGGTAGTCGTGGGACAGCAGCACAAGCCCCCAGCCCCAAGTGCAGATCGAAACGGTGTAGCCGAGCATTTCGATCAACACCAGTGGCAGCGAGCGCAACACGCCGAACTTGAAGCCCGAGGCCAGCAGCAAGGTGTTTGAGGGCCCCGGCACTACCAGTATCAGGGACGAAAAAAGCGCGATCTTGTAGAGGTCATCCATTTGCATGGCTTCCTATTCCGTTAGGAAAGTGGGTCTGTGGGGAGTGCTGCCAGAGGCAGCGTTTCAGGGGCTCAGGTGGAATGCCTACCCATGGATTTGTAAATACTGATCAGGTGAGTACGCAGTTGACTGTCGCTATTGACCAGGTCGCGCTGCGCCTCCAGCACGGTGCGCTGCGCTTCCAGTTCCTCCAGGTAGCTGGCCTCCCCGGCCGCGTACCGGACGCGGGTCCACTCATAGGTGCGGGCCTTGCTGTCATAGCTGTCCTTGAGGTGCGCGGCACGCTGGTATTCGTTGTGATAGCGGCTCATGGCATCGTCCACTTCCTGCCAGGCTGCCAGTACGGTCCGGTGAAATGCCACGGCCGCCTCTTGCTGTTCGAGTGTGCGCAGGATCACGGTCTTGCTGCGCCGCCCACGGTCGAACAGCGGCAGGTCCAGGCGCGGCCCTACCGACCAGGTGCGGCTGCTCCAGTCGGCAAACTGGCCGCTCTTGTAGGATTCGAAGCCGAAGTCGGCCCCCAGCATCACGCTCGGGTACAGTTCGGCCTCGGCCACTCCGATGCCCGCCGTCGCCCGGTGCAAGCGGGCCTGGGCCGCGCGGATGTCCGGACGCTCCCGGGCCAGGTCGCCAGGCAGGCCCAACTGCAGGTTGGGCAGCGGGCGGCTCAAGGCATTATCAGGCCGCTCCGCGAGCAAGGTTTCCAGGGCTCCGGGATGCTCCCCCAGCAACAGCGCAATACGGTTGCCCGCCTGGGTGTGCAGCGCCTTCCAACCCGGTATCTGTGCATGCAGCGAGGCCAGCCGTGCCTCTTGGCGTTCCACCGCGAACCCGTCTTCCTCGCCCTCCCGGGCCTGGACGGCAACCACTTGCAGGTGCGCGGCCAGGATCTGTGCCTCCTGCTCCAGAAGACGGGTCTGGCGCTGTGCGGTACGCACTTCGAAGTAGTTTCGCGCCAGCTCGCTGGAGACACTGAGCAACACGTCGTCCAGGGTCGCGGCCGCACCATCGACCTCGGCCTGGGCGGCTTCACCCAGGCGTGACACCCGCCCCCAGAGATCCAGCTCCCATGAAACGTCGAACCCGGCCTGGTACAGGCTATAAGGGTCGGTAAGCACCTTTTCCAGGGCATCACTGTCGCTGCCCAAGGCTTCAAGCATTCGATTGTTCGGCGCGTAGCGGCTTTGCCGGTTTCGCGAAGCCGCCGCGGAAAAGGACACTTCGGGCGTTTCCAGGGAAGCGACTATCTGGCGTTGCAACCGCACCTGGGCAAACCGCAGCAAGGCCGTGTGCAGGTCCGGGCTGCCTGCGCGCACCTGGGCCTGCAGCTGGTCCAGCACCGGGTCGCCAAACACCTGCCACCAGTTGCCGTCTGCGATTTGCGAGGTGGTCGCCGGGGCTTTGCCCGGCACCGAAGAGGCTGGCGGGCCACTGTGCCAATCCGTCCAGCGTTCCGGGCTAGGTACTGCCGGCGCCTTGAAATCGGGCCCGACGGTGCAGGCGGTGATGGCCAGCAGCATGGCCAGCGTCAGCCCATTACGCAGGTATCCAGAGTGAGTAGTTTTCATGACGTTCCTTATCACACCAATCGATTGCGAAACAGCCACGCAGCCAGCGGCAGGGTCACCAGCGCAACGGCAAACATGGGCACCAGGTTCCAGGACACATCCGCCAGCGTTGCCCCCTCCAGGTAGATCCTCCTGACCAGGTCGATGGCAAAGCGCAGCGGATCGAGATAGGTCAGCAGTTGCAGGGCCTCGGGCATGCTGTGCACCGGGGTGATCAGGCCGGAGAGCAGGATCAGCGGCATCATCAGCACGAAGGTGTACACCATGGCCTGCTGCATGTTGGCCGACAGCGCCGAGATCGACAGTCCGATGCCCACGCAGGCGCTGGTGAAGACGAACAGCCCCAGGTACAGGTCCAGCACGGAGCCGATCATGGGGATCTTGAACCAGAACAGGCCGATGAGGAGGATCAGGCTGGACTGCAAAAGACCGATCAGTACCGACGGCAGTGCCTTGCCCAGCAAGATCACGAAAGGCGTCAGCGGAGTCACCAGCAACTGGTCGAAGGTGCCCTGCTCGCGCTCCCTGGCTACCGACAACGCCGCCAGCATCAGGGTCTGGATCATGCTCAGCGCGGCGATCAGGCCCGGCACTATGTTCCAGCGGGTTTGCAGGTTGGGGTTGAACCAGGCACGGGTCTCCAGGCGGATCGGCGCGTTGTCCACCGCCAGGAACTGCTGGTTGAAGTCAGCCACCAGGTTGGCGATATGCCCGGCCGCCATTCCCGCGGTCGTCGAGTTGCGACCATCCAGGATCAACTGCAAGCCGGCGTTTTCATGCCGGCTCAGGCGCTCGTCGAAGTCTGCGGCGATATGCAGCACCAGCAAGGCACTGCCCCGGTCGATCACCGGGGCGATCTCATCGACGCTGGTCAGGGTCGACACTCGGGCAAACACCCCGGAGGCATCGAAGCGGGCCAAAAGCTCTGTCGAAGCGCGCCCCTGGCTCTGATCCAGCACGGCATAAGGCACGTAGTTCAGGTCGTAGGTGGCGCCGTAGCCGAACAGCAATGACTGGACGATCGCCGGGGCAATCAGGATCACCCGGTTGGCCGGGTCCTTGACGATGGCCAGGAACTCCTTCTGAAACAGGAACAGCAACTCGCTTAGGAAATTCATTAGCTTGTCCATGGCTTCAATCCAGCTTCTTGCGGGTGCACAGGCGTGCAGCGTTCAACAGGAACACGGCGTAGGCCGCGAGGATTGCGAGGTTCTTGGCGATCAATGGCCAGTTGTTGCCAGCCAGGAACAGGGTCTTGACCAGTTCCATGAAATAAGTCGCCGGCAGGATCGAGCCCACCACGCGGATGAACGTCGGCACATTGCGCAGATCGAAGAGGAACCCCGAGAGCATCAGCGCCGGCAGGAAGCTGAAGATGATCGCGATCTGGCTGGCCAGGAACTGGTTGCGTGTCTTCGCTGAAATCAGCAGGCCAATGCCCAGGGTGACCAGCAGGTAGAGCATGGAGCTCAGCAGCAGGAGCACCAGCGACCCCTGGATCGGCACCTCGAACAGCAGCCGCGCCGAAACCAGGCACATCACCAGGCCCAGCAGGCCCACCAGGAAATAGGGAATGATCTTGGCCAGGAGTATTTCGATCGACCTGACCGGGGTGACGAACAGTGATTCGAGCGTGCCCCGCTCCCACTCCCGGGCCAGTACCAGAGAGGTCAGGAAGGCACCCACCAGGGTCATGATCAGGGCAATGAGCCCGGGCACCAGGTACCAGGTACTGCTGTTGGCGGCGTTGAACCACATGCGTTCGACGACCAGCACCCGACCGGCCGACTGGGGCTGCCCGGAGCGGTCGAACTGCTGCTGTTGCCAGACGTTCAGCGCGCCCCTGACATAGCGTCCAAGGGTCGCCGCGCTGTTGGCATCGGCGCCATGCAGGAGCAATTGCAAGCGCGCATCCTGCTGTTCGAGGCGCCTGGAAAAATCCGCCGGCACGCGAACGATGCCGTCGACCCGACGCTTGTCCATCAGTGCTTGGGCCTCGGCCATGCTGGTCACCTGGACCACCGAGAAGTAGTCCGAACTCGCAAGCTTCGCCACCACGCTGCGGGCGCTGGGGGAGCTGTCTTCCAGGACCACGGCCAGCGGCGTGTTGCGAATGTCCAGGGACAGGCCGTAGCCAAATATCAGGATCAGTACGATGGGCAGGACAATGCCTATCGCCAGGTTGCTCTTGTCGCGCATCAATTGGCGCAACTCCTTTCGGGTGAGCGCAATGAGCCTGCGCCTGAACCCTGAGGCGGATCGATTGGAGTCAGTCATGGTCATTCCTCACTGCACCGGGGCGCTGGCCTGGGCCCGAGCACGCTCGACCACGGCAATGAAGGCGCTGTTCATGTCGGCAAGCGACTCGCTGCCCTGGTGGCGTACCTGTTCCGGAGTGCCCAGGGCCAGCAGCCGTCCGGCATCCTGGATGACGATACGGTCGCAGTACTCGGCCTCTTCCATGAAGTGGGTGGTGATCACGATCGTCGTGCCGCTTTGCGCCAGGGCGGTGATACGGCGCCAGAACGCCCGGCGGGCCAAGGGGTCGATACCACTGGTGGGTTCGTCGAGAAACAGGATCTGCGGCTCGTGCAGCAGCGCGACCGCCATGGCCAGGCGCTGCTTGTAGCCACCGGGCAGCTCGCCGCTGCGCAGGTGCTTGTGTTCGTCGAGGTCGAACTGTTCGAGCATCAACGCCACCCGCGCTTTCAGCTTCGCGCCGTGCAGGCCATAGGCGCCGCCGAAGAAGCGCAGGTTCTCCAGGGCCGACAGGTTCGCGTACAGGGCGAACTTCTGCGAGACGTAGCCGATCTTGCGCCGCGCCGCCGCCCGTGCGGTACGCAGGTTGACGCCAGCCACCTCAAGGTGCCCGCTGGAGGCGGGAAGCAAACCGCAAAGCATGCGAAACGTGGTGGTCTTGCCGGCTCCGTTGGGGCCCAACAAGCCGAATATCTCGCCCTTCAACACCTCGAACGAGGTGCTGGCAACCGCGGTGAAGTCCCCGAACTTGCGCACCAGGTCGCGGACCTCGATGACCACCGCACGCCCAGAGGCAACGTCGCCCTGGCCGTCGCTGGCGGGCACCTGCGCCGGCTCGTCCAGGCTTGCAACGCTGCCAACCTGCTGCCGGAGCAACACCATGAAGCCATCTTCGAGGCGGGCCTCCAGCGCCTGGGGAGAGGCCTGGCCAGCCAGGGATGGAATGGCCTGCAGAGGCACCTGGGCGCTGCGGATAAAGCGAACCATGCCGCCTTCGGGCACGGCATCGATGATGTGTTCATTGTCGTCAAGCAAGCGCGCCTGCAACAGCCTGGCCGGGGTGCCGGCCTCGGGGCCGACGCCATAGCACAGGCCCTGCGCCAGATGGCACAACTGCGCCGGTGGCCCCTGGGCGATCAGCCGCCCCTGGTACAGCACAAAGACCTGGGCGCAACGCTGCGCCTCGTCCATGTAGGCAGTGCTGATCAGCACCGTGAGGTTTTCCTGCTCGATCAGTTGTTCGATGATGCTCCACAGTTCCCGCCGCGACAGCGGATCCACCCCCACGGTGGGCTCGTCCAGCAGCAACAGTTGCGGTGAACGGACCAGGGTACAGGCCAGCCCCAGTTTCTGTTTCATGCCGCCGGAGAGCTGTCCGGCCAGCCGGTCGCGAAAACGCGTCAGGTCCATCATCTGCAGCAAGCGGGAAAAGCGCTCCTCGCGCTGCTGGGCGCGCACGCCATGCAGGTCGGCATAGAGTTCGAGGTTTTCCTGGATCGTCAGGTCTTCGTACAGGCCGAACTTCTGCGGCATGTAGCTGATGAGGTCCTGCACCTGCTGCGGATCTGCGGCGACGTCCAGCCCCAGCACCTTCAACAGCCCTTCGTCGGCCTTGAGCAAGCCGGCAATCATCCGCAACAGGGTGGTTTTTCCGGCCCCGTCCGGCCCCACCAGGGCACTCAACTTGCCACTGGGCACCTCCAGAGAAACCTGCTCCAGAGCCAACTGCTCTCGCGTTCCACTGCGAAAGCGCTTGACCAGTTCAACAGCCTGAACCGTTACCGCTGGCGCACTCATGGCGTGGCCCCGGCCACCGGTGCCTGGTCAAGGTAGACGGTCGCCGGCATACCGAGCCGCAGGCGATCGTCAGGGTCCTTGACCAGCACCCGGATCTCGTAGACCAGGCTGGTGCGCAGGTCTTCCGTTTCCACCGACTTGGGGGTGAATTCGGCAACCGAGGAGATGTAGCCGACTTTGCCGTCGATGGCCTGGTCAGGAAAGCTGTCGGTGTAGACCCGCGCCCTCTGGTCCGCACGTATGTGGCCCAACTGACGTTCGTTGACATAGGCCCGTACCCACTTGGGGTCGGTCAGGGCCAGGGCAAACACCGGGCGCTGCGGCGAGGCCATATCCCCCGGCTCCAGCAAGCGCGTGCGGATCCGGGCCTGGGTCGGCGCCTTGAGCTGAGCGCGCGCCAGGTAATGTTCCAGCAGGTCCAGGTCGGCCCTGGAGGCTTGCAGGTCGGCCGTGGCCTGGGCGATGTCTTCATTGCGTGGGCCGATCTTGGCCAGGGTCCAGGATTCGCGCTGCTCCTGCGACTGGGCCTTGGCCACTTGCAAGCGGGCGGCTGCCTGGTCCAGGCGTTGCTGGCTGACGCCCTTGCCCTGGGTGTCGTCCGCGATCCTGCGCAGGCGCTGCATGTGCAGTTGAGCCAGCTGCATTTGCGCCTGGGCGGCATCAAAACGTGCCTTGGCCTGCTCGACCTCTTGAGGCCGTGTGCCATTTTTCAAGCGCAGCAGCGCCTGTTCCTGGGCGCCGATCCTGGCCTTGGAGCGATTTATTTCCAGGCGCAGTGTGCGTGTGTCGAGTTCCGCCAGGACCTGGCCTGGCTGCACCAGGTCGCCCTCTTCGGCATACAGCGCGGCGATTCGCTCACTGCCGTCGAACGCCAGGGACACCTGGCGAATGTCGACGTTGCCATGGAGCTTGATGTGGTCGTTCTGCTTCTCGGGGCGAAGGAGAAACCAGGAAACACCCGCTGTGGCCACCAGCAGTACGGCAACCCCTACAATCAACTGCTTCTTCATCCATGAGTCCTTTGTTTGCCAAGGCCTAATTAAAATTCAATTTGAATTTAAATTAGAAAATAACAGATACTGGCCATGAAGCAACCCCCCGCTCAGACCACGAGGAACATCATGAACACGCGACGCAGAACCAGCAGAAGCGACGGCGAACACACTAAAATCCGCATTCTCGATGTGGCTGCCCGCCTGTTTGCCCAGCATGGCTATGCCAACACCGCGAGCAAGCTCATCTGTGAAGAAGCCGGCGCCGACCTCGCCGCCATCAACTACCACTTCGGTAGCCGGGAAGCCCTGTACAAGGCAGTGCTGATCGAGGGACACAAGCAGCTGGTGAGCTTCGAAGCCCTGTCGCAGCTGGCGCAAAGCGAAGAGCCGGCGCTGATCAAGCTCGATAGCTTCATCGATGCCATCGTCACCCGGGTGCTCGATGAGCAGAGCTGGCAAAGCAAAGTCTGTGCACGGGAAATACTGGCGCCCACTGTCCATTTCACCAGCCTTGTGCAAGAAGAAGTGATGCCCAAATTCCGTCTGCTGGAAGCGCTCATCAGCGAGATCACCGGCTTTCCGATCGGTGACCCGGCGCTGGCGCGTTGCACCATCAGCATCATCGCGCCCTGCCTGATGCTGGCGGTGATAGATCGCCAGCAGCCCAGCCCGCTGCAAGCCGTCCTGCAACACGACGCCAACGCCCTGAAAGCCCACTTCAAGCTGTTCGCCAGGTCCGGCCTCGCGGCCATTGCCCAATAGTCGGCTCACACCGCCAGACTGCCAGGCTGATTGTGCAGGGCGCTGCCCAGCACAGTTTTGACCCGCGACATGACCTGGGCGTCAAGAAAGAAATGGCCACCGGCAAACACGAACTGCTCGAAGCCGCCCAGGGTGTAGCGCCGCCACTGCTGCATCTGCGCAGGCGGCGCAATCAGGTCCTGGGCGCCGCTCAGGCAGATCATGCGGGTGTCCAGCGGCTGCGGCTGGGCACCGGCGTAGGAGTAGACCATTTGTATGTCGGCCTGAATGATGGGCAGGTACATCTGCATCAGGTCCTCCTCGGCCAGCACCACCGCCGGCACGCCCCCCATGGCCTGCAGCGCGGCGATGGCCTGCTCTGCCGGCAGCTGGTGCAGCGGTGCTACCCGTTGCCGCACATGGGGCGCAATCATGCCCGAGAGCATCAGTTGCTGCGGCATTGGCAACCGCCGCTCCTGCAGCACTCCGGCGACCGCAAAGGCCAGCAAGGCGCCCATGCTGTGGCCGAAGAAACAGCAGGGGACGTCATCACCAAACTGCTCCAGGCAGTCGGCCACGTCATTGGCCGCCGCCTGCATGTCGCTGTAGCAGGCCTCCTGGCTGCGACCCTCGCGGCCCGGCAGCTGCAAGGCATACAGGTCGACCTGGTCGTACAGGGGCAGGAACCAGCGATGAAAGACCGAGGCCCCGCTCCCGGCATAGGGAAAGGTGAACAAGCGCATCTTGCCCCGCGGCCGGCTGGCATAGGGAAACCAGGCGTCCTTGGCCACGCGTGATGGAGTTCCCATGGCTCAGCCCTCCACCTGCCTGGCCAGGGCGAAGCGATCGACCTTGCCATTGGCGTTGCGTGGCAGTGCGTCCAGGCACAGCACCTTGTCGATGATCATGTAGCGAGGCAGGCGCTGGGCGCAGTGGCGCTTGAGGTCGATCAGCGAAAGAGCGTCCCGGGTGTGAGCGACCAGCACGCCCCACAACTGCGCGTTCATCCCCTCCCCGACCACCAGCACGGCGGCCTCGCTGACCTGGGGATGGGCCAGCAGCGCGGCTTCGACTTCCCCGCGCTCGATCCGGTTGCCACGCACCTTGAGCATGTCGTCACGACGCCCCAGGTATTCGTAGTTGCCGTCAGGCCGCTGCCTGACCATATCGCCGGTCTTGTAGGGCCCCTCCTGAGCCGGCTTGGCGAAATAGCCCAGCATGACCGTAGGCCCCTGCACCACCAGCTCACCTTCTTCACCCACTGCGCAGCGGCTGCCGTCAGGCTTTTGCGCCCACACCTGGTTGCCGGAGGCGGCCGTGCCGATGGGCACCGGGAGCACGCGCTCGGGATCGATGGCGCCGACCTCGAATGCGGTGCACACATTGGTTTCCGTGGGGCCGAAGAGATTGGCCAGACGCACATCGGCATAGGCCGCGCGCAGGTCACGCAGGTGCTTGATCGGAAAAGGCTCGCCGGCGAACAGCAGCACCCGCAGGGTGTCCTGGATATCGCTGAGCAAGTCGCCGTCTTGCATCATCATCATGAGTACCGAGGGCACCGAGTACCAGATGCTGATTTCGTGCTGGCGGATGAAGTCGGTCAGCAGCCGCGGCGAGAACGCGATCGACTCGGGAACCAGGCACACCGTCGCGCCCACATTGAGCGCGCAGTAGATGTCCAGGACCGACAGGTCGAAATGCAGGGGAGCATGGTTGGCGAACCGCTCGCCAGGCTGGAAGCAATAGCGCTCGCACGCCCAGTCGACGAAGGCCAGGGCATTGCCGTGGCTGAGCGCAACCCCTTTGGGCACGCCGGTGGAACCGGAGGTGTAGAGGATGTAGGCCAGATCGTCCGGCTGGATGTCCAGCGTCGGCACGAGGCTGGAGCCGGTATCGATGTTGCGCCAGTAGCCGGCGCTGGCCGGGTCGTCCAGGACCACGCTGCGCACCTGGGCAAGCGCGGAGCCGGCGAGTTCTTCCAGGCGTGCCGCGGTGCAGAGAACCAGCACGGCCTGGGAATCCCCGGCGATCTTTTCCAGGCGCGACACCGGGCTCAGAGGGTCCACCGGCACATACACCACCCCCAGCCGCAGGGCCGCCTGCATGACCGCCACCAGGTCCACCGACTTGTGCGCCCAGAGCAGGATCCGCTGCCCCTGCCCGACCCCCAGGGCACAGAGCATTGCCACGAATTCCCGGGTCCTGAGCTCCAGTGCCTCGTAGCTCAAGGCATCCTGCTCATCCACCACCGCCGTCTGCCGCGGGTAGCGGGCAAGGCTGTGCATCATCCGTTCATGGAGCAGCTTCATAGCTTCAGCTCCCGGGCAATGATCTCGTGCTGCATGTCGCTGGTGCCGGAAAAGATCGTAGTGCCGATGGAATCGCGCAGCATCGCCTCGATCCCGAAAGACTCCAGGCAGCCCCGGCCGCCGAAAATCCTCACCGCATCGATGCTCGATGCCAGCGCCCCCTCACTGATGGCCAGTTTCGACAGGGCAATGTTGAGCTGCCCCGGATCGCCCTGGTCCATGCCCCAGCACGCCCGGAACAGCAGCAACCGCGCCGACTCCAGGCGCAGCTTCATTTGCGCGATACGGTGCGAAACCGCCTGGTTGTCGCCAATCGGCTTGCCAAACTGGCGCCGGGTGCGCGCATGCTCGATGGCCTGTTCCAGTTGCCGCTCCATCATCCCCAGGAACGCTGCGAACAGGCAGGCACGTTCCCAGCCCATGGAACTCTGGAACACCTGCCGGCCCTGCCCCTCCTCACCCAGGCGGTTGACCTCAGGAACCACACAATCGTCAAAGAACACTTCACCCGCAGGGCAGCTTCTCAGGCATACCTTGTCCAGGGGCTCACTGACCCTGAGCCCCGCAGTGCTGCGGTGGACGATAAAACCGCTGACGCCCAGGGCACCGTACTCGGGCTGGGTGGTGGCATAGGTCACGAAGATGTCGGCAATCGGCGCATTGCCGGCAAAGCTCTTGTGGCCGTCAAGGCGATAGCTGCCATCGGCCTGGGGCCAGGCACGGCTCTTCAAATTGCTGGAGTCGGAGCCGGCCTCGGGTTCGGTGATCGCGTTGGAGCCGATGAATTCACCGCTGGCGAGTTTGGGTAACACATCGCGTTTGGTTTCCGGTGTTGCGAACTCGACGATCGGCATCGCACAGGCAAACTGGTGGGCCGCCGCCGCGAACACCAGGCCCATGTCGGTGCAACCCAGGCCAAAGGCGTGCATGGCAATGGCCGTCGACAGTGCACCCAGGCCCTGGCCACCGTATTCCCGGGGAATCGACAGCCCCAGCAACCCGGCCTCGCCGCAGATCGCCCATTGCCGGGCGGTGAAATACCGCGAGTGTTCATTGCCACAGGCCGCCAGTTGCTCGGCACACACCTGGGCGATCATGGCCGCATGTTTTTTCTGGGTATCGTCGTAGTTGAAGTCCATTTCAACTCTCCTTGCGCAGGGAAGGTTTTCTGAAGGATCGATAGAAAATCAGCCGTCCGACCTCTGAGGGCACCTGCATCAGGCCCCACCAGAGCGCCTTGAGCTTTCTCAAGGTGGTCAGTTGATAGACACGAGCGTGAGGATTAGCAAAATCAAAAATAGGCGGCACAAAACTGGCGTTGGCAAGCTCCGTAAAGATGCTGCTCGCCGCCTGCGCAGCTGAGACATTGGCGCTTTTGACGTCATCACAAAGGCCCAGCGTAGTGTTGAGAATATCCTTGTACCCCTGATACAGAGGCATCCAGAAACCGTCCTCTGCGAGCTGGTCGATTTCATCGAACACTCGCGGGTCCAGGTCCTTGGCAAAGGCATCGTTGATCTTGCGCGCGGTGATGGTGGCGGCAATCGACTGCAGCAGCCAGACACGGGCGAAGGCATTCCACAGTTCGGGGTCGCGAAACGACACATAGGCCGCTGAGGCGATCCGGTCACTCAAGCTGATGATGCTGTCCTGGATCAGGACAAAATCATTCAGGGCCGGGCTGCGGTAGTCACCGCTGTGCGCCGCCTTGATCAACCGGTGCCCCAGGGCCAGAACCAGTTCCGCAGCATTGGACAGCTTGCGCGAGAACAACAGATCGTTGCTCGCGGCGCCCTCATCGAACATCAGGCAGCGGCGTTCGAGCGCCGTGCGATAGACCTGCCGGGGCGGCTGGCGCAGCGCCCACTCGCGTACCCGCCGGGCGCCGGACAGGTGTCGCCCCAGGCCGGGGTACAGCTCGATCAGGCCGGCCAGGACCTGATCGCCGTCCATGCTCGGGCAGAGGTCCTCACGCAGTGAAACCAGCACGCTGACCAAAGGGTTGTGCGAGTGCTGGTGGTTGTTGAACGGGATGACCCCCACCCAGCCCCCATCGAACACGTGATGCAGAGTTCCGCCATGCCACTGGCCGGGAAAATCGCCCTGCACGCACTCATCGAACGGCACCACCCCGAGCATATGAGTGGAGAATTCCAGGGTCCGGGTCTTCTGCGTCGAAGGCTGGCTGACCAGGCCCGCCTGCCGCGCCAGCACCTGGCCACCCTGGCTGCCATCGACCATGAAATCGGCAGTGACCCAGCGTCCCAGCGCCGTAGCTACCTTGACCCCGCTGTCCTCGACCAGCACCTCGGGGCTGTTGTCGATCTCCACCAGCTGCGCGCCATAACCGATGGCCGCCGCCAGCAGGTAGGCGTCGATGTCGGGCCTGAACAGATGGTTCTCGCCATGCTCGGAAGGCACGTTGAATTGCAGCGCCTGGCCCAGGTCCACCGCCCGGCTGCGCTGGTGATAGATGAACCCGAGGTTCTTCTTGACCCCGGAAGACGGCATCACCTTGTGCTGGATATCCCGGGTGCGGGCGATGTTCTTTATTTCCGGCACGCCATAGCGGTCGGCAATCAGCTCGAAAATCATCGAGGTATAGGGAATCGTCGCCTCACCGGTAAGGTCGGGGGGCATCTGCCGGTTGCGCAACAAACCGACCCGGACCTTGTTCCGGGCCAGGCAGGCGGCGAGCATGATCACGCTGATGCTGTTGCCCGCCAAGAGAATGTCGTAATGCTCTGGCGCCTTGCCAGACTGCACATCGTTCATAACCACCTCAATCACAGATCATGGGTCTGGGTTGCACTGCCTGCGGCCCGTCAGGCCTCGGCCACGCAGCCCTGTTCCTTTATCGAACGGGCCAGGAAGTCCGGCCACATCAGGCCCGGACACTCAAGAAACTCGCGGGCCTTGATCTCCAGCTTCAGATCGCGCCGGCAGCGGGCGACCATGTCCATCACCAGCAGCGAGTCCAGGCCGAAGTCCATCAGGCTGCCGCCATCCTCGAGCTTGGCCCGCACCTGTTCGGTCTTGACCCCGAGCAACTGCGCGTACTGCTCCCACACGTAGTCATCCAGCAATGCCAGGGCGGCGGCTTCGTCGGCGCCCGCCAGTTGCTGCAGGATCTCCACGTTGCTGCTGTCGCCGGCCCTGGCGGTCGGAGCCTGGCTGCGGATGTACTGCAGCAGCGGTTGCGGGCCGCGGGATTCGAGCAGTGGCTTGAAGCGATTCCAGTCCACCCCTGACACCACCAGCTGAGGCAGCTCGCTGGCCAGAATCCGCGACAGCAGGCCGACGTTCTGCACTGGGGCGATCTGTTTCAAGCCAACGCTGGTGAGGAAATTCAGCACCTGTTCGTCGAACAGGTGACTGCCGCCGGCCCACAGTCCCCAGTCGATCACCAGGGCACTCAGGCCCATGGCCCGACGCTGCCACGCCAGGCTGTCGAGGAACTGATTGGCGGCTGCGTAGCTGGCGACATGCTGCGAACCCCAGACACTGGCGATGCTCGAACACAGGGCAAAGAAGTCCAGGTCCAGCCCCAGGGACAGTTCGTGCAACAACCAGGTGCCCTCGACCTTGGGCCGCATCACCTGATCGAAACTGTCACGGTCGACGTCCTTGAGGTCCTGCGGAATTGAAATCCCGGCGGCATGGAAGATGCCCTTCAGGCTCGCGCCCGACGCCTCCAGACCGCAGAACAGCCGCTGCATGTCCTGGGGCGAGGTGATGTCGGCCTGGACGTAACTCACCCGCGATGCCGCAGCGCCGAAGCGCTCCAGGCCCGTAGCAACATCCTCCAGTGGCCGCCGGCCGGTGATCAGCACAGCGCCAGCGCCTTTATCCAGAAGCCACTGGGCCATGGCCAGGCCAATTCCGCCCATGCCGCCGGTAATCAGGTAACTGCCCTGCGGGCAAGGCGCATAGGCCTGTGCTGGCAACTGCGCAGCGCTGAAATGGTTCAGGCGCTGGACATAGCGCTTGCCCGGGCGCAGGCAGATCTTGTCCTCGCCATCGGGGTCGCTGACTTCTTCGGCCAGGGCCCTTGCCCAGTGAGGATCGTCGGGGGCCAGGTCGATCAGCCCGCGCCAGTGTTCGGGGTGCTCCAGGGCGAGCGTCTTGCCCAGCCCCCACAACGGCCCGGTCGCCACTTGCAAGGGCTGTTCGCGATCCAGGCCAACGGCGTTTGCCCCTTGAGTCACCAGCCACAACCGGCCACCGCGCGGGCCCAGTTCGATGAGCGCCTGGACCATCTCCAGCAACGGGTGGAACAGTGTCGCCTGCAGGCTCGACAGGCTCTGCAGCGTGGTCGAGCCGGCATCCTCGATGTCTTTGCCATCGAGCACGATGATATCGGCGGCCAAGGCCTCGCCTTCATCGGTCAATGGCTGGCTCGGGTCCTGGGCCAGCACCCTCCTAGCGCTATCGAGCAACTGCTGCGGGCACAGGACCCGGGTACGATGCCCGCCACGCTGCAGGTGTTCGACCAGGGGAGCGGCGGTCTCTGGAGAGCGGCTGACCAGGGTGAACAAGCGGTCCTGCTGCGGCACTTCGGCGCGCTGGCGAGGGCGTTCGAGCCAATCCAGGCTGTAGAGCACGTCGGGCTGGTAAAGCATGCCACGCAGCGCCTCCTCACTCGGCGCGGCAGCCAGGGTCAGCCCTTCCAGGCTGCCTACACACTGGCCGTGGGCATCGTACAAGGCGCAGTCGAACTGCTGCGGATGTGCCTGGCTCGTGGCAATCACCAGGCTTTGTGCCCGGGGCGAAGCGGACCGGCTGGCGACCCAGCGGCGGATGCCGCTTATCGAGCCCGGCGCATCACCCGGCGCCGCCTGCCCCAGGTACTCGAGGACCTGCCCAAGGCGATTGCCGTGCGGATCGGCTTCTGCCGGCAACTGCATGTGATAGACAAAGCCTGCGTCCTGGGCGGCGGCATGGCCCGGGTCCGGCAGGCCGCCACGGGTGACCGCCGGCATGCCCTCCAGGGTCAGCGACAGGACCGGCTGCCAATCGGCACCGGCAACCTTGGCCGCTGCGCTCAGGGCCGAGCAGTTGACCTCCCAGGCCGCCCCGGACAGCGGCTTGAGTTCGGTAAACAGATGCAACTGGTCATCGACATGGAACGCCAGGGCCGGGGTGATGCTGGCGAGGCTCACCCCATAGGTGTCCAGCTGCAAGTGCCCGGCCAGCTCATCGCTCAGGGCTGCCAGCAACCGGTCAGGACGCAGCAGCGCCAGGTCATCGCGGATCTCGCCGCCCACGGCCTGCAGGAGCGCGCTATCCAGCTTCGACTCGAATGCCGGAGTGGGTGCATTGACCGAGTGCCCCAGCAGCCGGCCGACCGCTCCCGCAGCGAGCTGTTGCAGGGGCGAGCCGCTGGCGTTGTCGAACCAGTAGCGCTGGCGCTGAAACGCATACCCGGGCAAGGCCTGGCGCAAGGCCCCGTCATGCTCGTGCAGCCGGGCCCAGTCGAGGTTATGGCCGCCCACGTAGAGCTGCGCGGCGGCCAGGCGCAGGTCCCTGGGCGGATCGCCGGCCCGGCGCAGGCTGGCCAGGACCAGGCTGTCGTCCGCCAGGGGGTGACGGCCGATCAGCGGCGTCAACACAGCATCGGAGGCCACTTCAAGGAAGGTTTTCACCCCCAGCTCTGCGATCAGGGTGTTGACCCCTTCGCTGAACCTCACGGCCTGGCGGGTGTGCGTACACCAGTAATCGGGCGAGCCCAGGCTAGAGAGCGTATGCACCCGGCCAGTGACACTGCTGATGACCGGCAAGCGCGGCTCGCTGAAGGTGATCTGCGCCACCGTCTGGCGGAACGCTTCAAGCATCGGCTCGGTGGCTGCGGTATGGAAGGCATGGGAAACCGCAAGCTTCTTGACCTTGCAGCCGCTGGCGAGCGCCGCTTCGGCCAGCGCCTGGACCTCGGCCTGCGGCCCGGCCACCACCACGTCCTGCGGGCTGTTGACCGCCGCCAGTTCAATTGCGCTGCCGGGCCGGTCCTTGAGCAGCTCCAGCAGTTGCGCCTCGCTCATGCCCAGTGCGTACATCGCGCCGCCGGCCGTCATCAGTTGCTGGGCCAGGCGCCCACGCGCCTCCACCATACGCAACGCGTCAGCCAGGGATATCGCCCCGGCCACACAGATGGCACTGATCTCGCCGAAACTGTGTCCGAACAGCGCATCGGCAGCGACCCCCCAATGCATCCACAACCGCGCCAGGGCATATTCAACCGCGAATATCGCCGGCTGGGCATAGCGGGTCTGTTGCAGGTAGCTGTCACTGGCCGCACCCGCGTCCAGCACCAGGGTCAGCAGGTCCACGTCCATCAGCGGCTGCAACAGGGCGCGGCATTCATCGATCTGCGCCTTGAAGAATGGTTCGCTGTCATACAGTGCCTGGGCCATCGCCCGGTACTGGCAGCCCTGCCCCGGAAAGAGCATCACCAGCGGCGCCGCCGCTCCCTGGCAGCGCCCTTCGAATACATGGCCCACCACCTTGCGTGACGCATAGGCCGCCAGTTGCTCGCGCAGCCCCTCACGGCTATCGGCTACGGCCGCGAAACGATGGCCAAAGTGCGCCCGCCCGACGTTCGCCGTGTAGCACAGGTCCTTGAGTTCGAGCTGGCTGTTGTCGGCGATAAAACGTTCATAGCGTCCGGCAATCTGGCGCCGGGGTGTCTCGCCCTTGGCCGACAGAGTGATCAGTTGCCAGGGGTTGTCGCGCCCCTGGGCACGTTCGCGCAGCGGCGCGTCGCCCACTAGCACATGGGCGTTGGTGCCGGTGACACCAAACGAACTGACACCGGCGTGCCGCGCCTTGCCCTGGCGTGGCCAGGGGGTGGATTCGGTGACCACCTTCAGGGCCAGGCGATCCCATTCGATCCGCGGATTGGGCGTGTTGAAATGCACCTGGGGCACCAGGGCCTCTTGTTGCAGGCACAACAGGACCTTGGCCAGCCCGGTCACCCCGGCGACCGGTTCGAGATGCCCCATGTTGGCCTTGATCGAGCCCACCAGCAGCGGCGCATCCACGGGCCGCTGCTTGCCCAGTACCGCATGCAGGGCGTGCAGTTCGATCGGGTCGCCCAGCGCGGTGCCGGTGCCATGGGCCTCGACATAGTCGACCTCGCTGCCCTGGAGCCCGGCCTGGCCGAGCGCCAGCCTGATCACCTCTTCCTGGGCGTGGATGTTGGGCACGGTGATGCCGCTACTGGCGCCGTCGTTGTTGACCGCACTACCCTCGATCACGGCCAGCACCGGGTCCTGGTCGCGTACCGCATCACTCAGCCGCTTGAGCGCAAGGATCACGCAGCCTTCGGCACGCCCGTAGCCATCGGCCGCAGCGTCGAAGGTCTTGCAGCGGCCATCGGGGGCCACGGCCCGCAGCTTGCTGACCAGGATGAAACCGTAGGGCGACAGGATCAGATTGACCCCACCGGCCAGCGCCAGCTCGCTCTCGCGGCTGCGCAGGCTGTTGCAGGCCTGGTGCAGGGCCACCAGGGATGAGGAGCAGGAGGTGTCGAGCACCACCGCCGGGCCCCTGGAGCCCAGGGTGTAGGCAATGCGTCCGGCCACGAAACTGGTTTCGCCATAGAACTGGTAGGCGTTGACGTCCTCGACCGCGCCCAACTGCTGGCGCAGGCGCACGTAATCATTGGTACTGACCCCCATGAACACGCCGAGCTTCTTGCCATGCAGGCTGTCGGGGGCGATCGCGGCGTTCTCCAGGGCCTCCCAGGCGACCTCCAGGGCCAGGCGCTGCTGGGGGTCCATGCCTTCGGCTTCCTTGGGCGAAATGCCGAAGAAGCCCGGGTCGAACTGATCCACCCCCTCGATGAAGCCGCCACGCATGACGTAGGCCTTGCCGGGTGCCTGGGGATCAGGATGGTAATAGTCGGTGCCGTACAGACGGTCGCGGGGCATGTCGCCCACCGCATCGGTGGCATTTTTCAGCAGGCTCCACAGCCGCTTCGGTGTGTCGGCACTGCCCGGCAGCCGGCACCCCAGGCCCACTACGGCGATCGGCTCGACAGGCGCCGAGCTCTTGCCGGCCACCTTTTCCTTGAGCGCACGGATGGTGGTGATTGCCTGAGCAAGACTCTCTTGCAGCTGTTCCTTGCTTACATCGCGGACATCGTTATCCATAAAGGCCTCGATCAGTGATTCTCTGGCAGTGGTCATCCAGCCCCAGGGCTAGTAATTGGCGATATCGCGCAGCTCGTCTTCGAGAGCACCAATCAGCTCGGCCCGTGACAGTTCATGCAGGTCCTGATGCCGCGACGCTGGCGACACAGGTTCGGGCGCCGTCACCGGCTCCCGGGTTTCAGGCGCCAGGAGCTGGCCCATGAGGTAGTCCGTGACCTGTTCGATGGAGGTGTATTCGAAGCCGAAGGTCGAAGGCAGGTCGATGCTCAACGCCCGGCCCAGCCGTGAGCGCAGGTCCAGCGACATGACCGAGGACATGCCCATGTCGAAGAAGCCCTTCCTGACATCGAGCTCCAGGCCATCGGCAACGCCGAACACTTGCCCCACTACCTCGCAGACCAGCGCCTGCATGGCCCGGCGCTGCTGCAGCGGTGGCAGGCCAATCAGCTCGGCCAGACGCTGATCCGCGTCGCTATCCGCGGCGCCCAGGTGTTCGAGCAGGGGCCAGCGCAGCACGCTCAGGTACAGCCCTTTGAGTTGTTGCCAGTCGACATTGAGCAGCCCGCACTGGCCCTGGCCGCCCAGCACGCGAGCTATGGCTTGCACTATCTGCGAGCGCTGCAAAGGCTGCAGGCCGCTGCCTTGCATGGCCGTGCGGGCGGCGGCGTCCTGCTCAAGCTCCTGTTCGCTCTGCGTCAGGTGCAGCAGCTGGCAGTTCAACCCCTGGCGCCGGCGCTGTGCATGCACCCACGAGGCATACGCATCGGCAATCGCCGAGCGGGCGAAGCCGGCCCCGCCAAGCAGGGAAGACACACTGCCCAGGATCAGGAAGAACGCTTCGGGGTCATCGATCAGTTGGTGAACCTGCTGCAAGACCTCAAGCGGCCGAGCGCTTTCCTGCATTCGCACGACAAACTCTGGCTCCTTGAGCGCAACCGTGCGCCAGTCAAGATCGAGGTGGATAAAGCCGGCGATGCGGTCTTGCGCTCGCAGCGTCGCGAAGGTGTCAGCCAGGTTTTCCCGGCTCAGGTCCGAGAGGCTGCTGATCGCCATCGCCCCGGGCATCCGCTCAGGCATGTGCAGTTGCCCGGGGGCCTCGCAGAGCAGCAGCACACGCTGCACACCCCGCTGCCCGAGTGCCGTCAGCGCAAGCTCCAGGTCACATCCCGGGACGGCATGCAGCACAACGGTTCCGTTCAGCGCCGGCGGCTCCAGGCGCTGTAGCGGGTCGGTTTGATCCTCCACCAGGTATTGCACCTCGACCCGGGCGCCGCTGATCGCAAAGTGATCATGGCCAGGTTGGCCGTGCAACAGCCGGCAGAGGCTGGCGTAGCTTCTTCCGTCGCTGCCCTGCAAAGTCACCAGACCGCCCCACCAGGCAGGATGCTCCAGGGCGAAAATGTGCGCGGCGCCCTGCCAGGTGGCCTGGGCAGCGCCCATGGCCGGCGATGCAGCATCCCTGGCATGAAGGGCGAACCAGACCGGCTTTGCCGGTGTTCCGACGCTGGCAATCGCACCGGCGAAGGCCTGTACCAGCGCCGCAGAGGCCACCAGGGATAAACCGAGGTCGTCGGCCTCCTGAGCATCAGCGCCGGCAACGATCACCCCCAGGCAGGACGGATCGGCCACTGCCCCGCGCAACGCCGAGGACAGTTGGCGGGCCAGAGGTTGTTGCCCGGCGTGCAGCTCGATGACTTCGACCGGACGCTGTTCAGCCGCGAACGCCGCAGCCAGTGGCTGGACTTCGGCGGTGCTCCAGGCCAGCACCATCCAGTAGCCCTCGCGTTGCCGAGCACCCTCGCCCGGCATCGGATAGTCCTGCCATTGGCGAACGATCATCGGCAGCTCGAGGGGTGCGCTCTGGAGGTCGGGCAAGTACCACGAACCAGGATGGCCAAACTGCGGACCTTCGAACAGTGCCAGCTGGCAACCCCGGGCATCCACTACCTGCAGGCTGTCGGGTTTGTCGGCGTCATGGCCGGCCAGCACAATCCATACCTGCGCCGGCAGGTCTGCCCATACCTGGAGCCCGGAGAACCCGACCAGCGCGGCGGCGTGGGCGCCTTCAAACAGCTCGACCACACTGGCCAGCAACTGGGTCTGGCGCTCGGCCGCCGTCAGGGAGTGGGCAAAGCGGTACAAGGCCCGCTGCCCGCCCGTGGCCGCACACCCGGACCATGGGCACAGGCCAACGTCCGGCGCCGGCGCTGAAGGCTCATCGAGCATCGACACCGCGCGCAGGGTTTGCTCCTGCAACTGCGCTGCACAGTCAACCAGGGTTCCGCTCATGCAGACCTGGCGGCGCTCGTCGCCGGCCCCTTGCAAGGCCAGTTCGAAGCAGGCGTCAGCGGCCTGGCTGAGGTGGATGCTCAGGTGCGAAGTGAGGTGCTGTTCGCCGCGCAGACGCAGCTGGGCAATCTGCAAGTCGCGGATCTGCTGCACGCCCCGCGGTGTTTCCCGCACCGCCTGGAGCACGGCATCCAGCAACAGGTGAGTCTTGACCCTGTACCCCTGTTCGCCCAGCGGGTCGTAATGCCCGGCCTGGGGAGCGAGAGCCCCCGACCAGTACCAGAGCTGCCCGGCCGGCCGTACCAGCATCTGCAGGCAAGGGTGGCCCGAGGCTGCCCGGGCGGGCTGCACCGCCGTGGCCGGCTGCCCAGCGTCGATCCAGTAGTCGTTGAGCTGCCACGGATAGGTGGGCAACCCGATGGCCAGACAGCCGTCCGGCAAGCGCTCGGGGCCCGGCGCCTGGACGCCGCGGCCAAAGGCCTCGGCCAGGGTTGCCCAGGGTTCGCCGGCCGCGGGTTTGCGGTCATTGGCGATGGGGCTGCCGGCCAGCCAGGCCTGTAGTGCCTGAGCCAGCTCGCGGCAATCCTGGCCCTGGACGACCAGGCGTTCCTTGAACGCCGTGCGCCGCACCAGCGCGTTGTAGCAGATGGTCTGTGGGCAGTGCTCGGTAGTGCCCAGGAAGGACACATAGCGCTGGGCCAGCTCCGCCAATGCCGCCGGGGTGGCCGCGGACAGGCACAAGGCCACTGGCGCGGTGGCGGGAGGCAAAGGCGCTGTCGCGGGCGCCGTGTAGCCCTTGAGCAGCACATGCACGTTGGTTCCGGTGAAACCAAAGGCACTGACCCCGGCCACCCGCGACTCCGGCCGGCCCGGCCAGTCCATGGCCTGATGCGCCAGCTTGAGGTTCATGGCCGCCCAATCGACACGGGTGTTGGCCCGCTGCAGATGGGCTTGCGGGGCAATCCGGCCGTGCTCCACCACCAGGCAGGCCTTGATCAGCGACGCGATGCCCGCTGCCGCCTCGAGGTGCCCGATATTGGCCTTGACCGAGGCCACCGTCAGCGCCGGACTGTCGGGGCTGGCCTGGCGATAGGCGTTGTGCAAGGCGTTGAGCTCGATGGGGTCACCCAGCACCGTGCCGGTGCCATGGGCCTCGACGTAGCTGACTTGCCCCGGATGCACGCCGGCGTTGGCCAGTGCTTCGCTGATCAGCGCCTCTTGCGCCGGACCATTGGGCACTGTCAGCCCGGCACAGGCACCGTCGTGATTGACCGCCGAACCGAGAATCGTCGCGACAATCGGGTCACGCTCCCGCTCGGCCTGGGCCTGGCGCTTGAGAATGACCACGCCGCAGCCCTCCCCTCGACCGTAACCGTCGGCACTGTCGTCGAAGGCCTTGCTGATGCCGTCCGGGGCCAATGCGCCGGCCTGCCCCATGGATTGAAAGATCGATGCCGAGGCGATGACATTCACCCCACCGACAATCGCGATGTCGCACTCCGCGGCACGCAAGCTGTTGCACGCCAGATGGATGGCCGTGAGCGATGACGAGCATGCGGTGTCCACCGTCAGGCTCGGCCCACGCACGCCGAGAAAATGTGAGAGGCGCCCGCAGATCGCCGAAAACGAACTGCCAGTGCCGTAGTGGGCATCCACGCCTTGCGCGCTACCCAGGACCCGGGTTTCGTAGTCGTGGGCGTTGGCCCCGACAAACACCCCGACCCTCTGTTCCAGCAGCTTCTCCTGAGGGATACCGGCCCGTTCCAGAGCCTCCCAGGCCACCATCAGCAACAGCCGTTGCTGGGGGTCCATGCTCCGGGCTTCCTTGGGGGAAATGCGGAAGAACGCTTCGTCGAACCCTTCGGGGCGCTGGATAAGGCTGGCAAACCGCGGGAAGGTTTCCTCCGGTTTGGCGCCGGCGAGCCGGGACGGCGGTACCGGCCCTACGGTGTCCGTCTGTTCCAGTATCAGCTTCCAGAGGGCCTCGGGGCTGTCGGCCTGGGGAAACCGGCACGCCATGGCCACCACGGCGATGCTCCCCGCGGCGTCGGTCGCCCCGGCATCGACCGTTACCGGGGTACTGGCCGGCTCCCGGGATAGCAGCCCTTCCAGGTACTGGCCCAGCCGGTTGATGGTGGGATAGTCGAAGCCCACGGTCGCCGACAGCTTGAGGGCGAACTGGCGTTCCAGCATGCGCTTGAATTCAACCAGGGAAATCGAGCTCAGGCCCAGTTCGAAGAAGCCTCGATCCGGGTCCGGGTCGGCACAGGCCACGCCGATGATCTGCGTCAGCAGTGCACCAATCTGCGCCCGCACATCCCCCACCGGCTGCGCCGCAGCGGGCACCTTGGCCGGTGCCGGCACTGCGACTTGTGCCAGCTGCGGCACGCTCAGCGCCACATCGTTGGCCTGGGCGCAGAGATTGCCCTGGGCGTCATACACCAGTACCTGCGCCCGCAGCTGGGACACGAGTCCCGCCGGCTGCGGCCGCGGCGCCGGGGCAAACCAGAAACGCTCCTGCTGCCAGGGATAGGCCGGCAGCTCCAGCGCCGCCTCCCTGGGTTGGAAGGCTTGCCAGTCGGGACCCGCGCCCCACTCGTACAGGCGGGCAACAATACTGGCCAGCTCCAGGGCGGCGTCGCCCTGCTTGTGCAAGGCGCCGCACACCAGCCCCTGGGTTCCCTTGTCGGCCAGGGCCTGGTTGATCGACGCCGCCAGCACGGTGTGTGGGCCGATCTCGACGAACAGCCGGTGCCCCTGCTCGATCAACTGTTCAATGGCGCGATCGAAGCGCACGATGCCACGGGCATTCCTCGCCCAGTAGTCGGCATCTGCCAGGATCGGCTCCTCGGGCATCGCGCTGGTGGAAATCCAGGGCGTGTGCGCGGCAACCACCGGCAAATCCTCCAGCCCCGCGCGGATCTGCGTCAGGCACTCATCCATCTGGCAGGAGTGGAAGGCATATTCCGCCGGCATCAGGTAAGTGAAGATGCCTTCGTCACGCAGTTGCTGATCCAGAGCCTGTACAGCCTGCGGGCTGCCGGACACCACACAGCTGTTTCGACTGTTGACCACCGACAGTTCCAGTTGCGGGTTGTTCGCCAGACGCGACTGGAGCGTCGGCGCGGGCAAGCCCACCACCAGCATCCGCCCCTGCCCCAGGGTGTCCTTCATGGCCTGGGCCCGATGGTGGATGACCCGCACCGCCGACTCCAGGTTCAGTGCTCCGGCGCAATAGGCCGCGGCCACTTCCCCCATGGAGTGGCCGACCACCGCCGCCGGGATCACACCCCACTGGCGCAGGCATTCACTGATCGCCACCTGGATGGCAAAGATGCAGGGCTGGGCAAATTCGGTCAGGTGCAGGCGGGACCCACTGGCGTCGCTGCGCAGCTCGGCCTCCACCGACCAGTTTGCCCACTGGGCCAGCGCCTGGTCGCAACGCCGGATCATCGCCAGGAAGGCCGGCTCCCGTTCAAGCAGGTCGCGGCCCATTCCCACCCACTGGGCGCCCTGCCCGGTAAACACCAGCACGGGCCCGCGCCGATCCTCTTCGTCCGTCGCGCAGGCCAAGGTCGGGGCCGGCAACTGCTCCAGCTGGCTCTTCAATTGCGCGGCGTTCGCACCCACCACGGCCGACCGGTAGGGAAAGTGATCACGACGATGAATGGCGCTGGCGACAAAGGCTTGTAATTGCCCATCGTCCTGCTGCGGCAGATGAATGGCATAGGCCCTGGCCTGCTCCACCACGGCCTGCGCGGACCTGGCCGATACCGGCAGGACCCAGGGCCGGCCCGGTGCCGATGGTTCCTGCTGCGGCTGTGCCTGCCGATAGGCGCTGGCATCTTCGAGAATCATGTGGACGTTGGTGCCACTGAGCCCGAAACCGCTGATTCCAGCCAGGCGCGGCCGGTCGGGCAACGACTCGATCGCCGTGGGCACCGCCAGCCGGGAACGCTTCCAGTCCACCAGTGGGTTCAACTGTGCGAGATGCAGTTGCGCAGGCACCTCGGCGTGCTTGAGAACCATCATGGTCTTGATCACGCTGGCCATTCCGGCGGCCGCATCCAGATGGCCCATGTTGGCCTTGACCGAGCCCACCCACAGCGGTCGCTCACGCCCCTGGAAGGCACGGTCCAGCGAAGAGAGTTCGATCGGATCGCCCAGGGGCGTACCGGTGCCGTGGGCCTCGACATAGTCGATGTCGTCCACGCTCAAGCCGGCCACTTTCAGGGCCTGGCGGATCACCGCAGCCTGGGCATTGGCGTTGGGCACGGTCTGGCCGGCACTGGCGCCATCCTGGTTGATCGCCGAGCCCCTGATCACAGCCTGGATCGGGTCGCCATCGCGCAGGGCATCTGCCAGGCGCTTGAGCACCGTGACCCCGCAGCCCTCGCCCCGGACGATCCCGTCGGCCGCCGCATCGAATACCCGGCAGCGGCCACTGGGCGAGATCGCCCTGATCTGGCTCATGTAGATCGTCAGGTCCGGCGCCAGCATCAGGTTCACCCCTCCGGCCAGGGCCATGTCCGCCTCCCCTGCCTGCAAGGCGCGACAGGCCAGGTGCATGGCCACCAGGGACGAAGAGCATGCCGTGGTCACGGTCATTGCCGGCCCATGAACACCCAGGTGGTAGGCAATGCGCCCGGCGGCGAAGCTGAATTCCTTGCCGGCGGCATAGTAGGGATTGATCTGTTCGATGCCGGCCTCGCGGGAATGCAGCGCCAGGTAATCCATGCCCAGCATGCCGACATAGACCGCGGTCCTGCTGCCTTTGAGCTGCTCGCGGGTCAGGCCGGCCCGGGCCACGCTTTCACAGGCGACCTCCAGCAGCAGGCGCTGCTGCGGGTCCATTTCCTTGGCTTCAGAGGCCGAGATGCCAAAGTAATGCGCATCGAAGCGGTCGATGTGCTCGAGGAACGCCCCCACCTTGCTGTAGGTCGTACCGGTTTCAGCAGCGTTCTCATCGTAGATCGCTGCTGTGTCCCAGCGCTCTGCGGGAACCGGTCCGACAAAATCGGTCCCAGCACGAAGGAGCTCCCAGAATGCCTCGGGGGTCGATGCACCTTTGGCAAAGCGGCATCCACTCCCGATGATTGCAATGGGTTCAAAATCCATGGGCGCACGAGCATCCATTCAGTCATCTCCTTCGACTGGGTGTTGAGTGTTTAGAACGCGGGTTTGGCGGTAGGAACCTGCATGTCGCCCAGGTACTTGTGCCAGAGGTGTTCCGGGTCGCTTTCAACCGCAGCGATGATTTCGCGCATCTTGTCCAGCACTTCCAGGCGCTTGCCGCTGTAGACGTCCCCTTGCAGCAATTGCAGGATGTCCAGGCGGTAGCGTGGGTCTTGAACGAACGCGGTGAAGAGGATGTTCAGGCGGTAATAGAGCGTGATGAACTCATACCAGTTCTTGATGCCATTCCTGATCATGCCTTCGTAGTGAGTGAAACTGGACTTGCTGAAGTCGTTGTTCTTCACCGCCTCGATGATGTCGCCGCTGGCGATGCGCGCACTGTTGAGTGCAACGCTGACGCCGCTGGAGAAGATCGGGTCGACGAACCGAGCGGCATCGCCGATCAGCACGAAGCTGTCGCCACAGACTTCTTTCATGCCGTAGCTGTAGTCCGCCTCTTTCTTGAACGGGCGGACCTGCTCCGAGGCCTTCAGCGCGTCATGCAGGTTTTCCCGGGTCTTCACCGCTTCCCAGAAGAACTCTTCATAGGTGAGGTCGGAGTTGGTGTAGTTCTGCTTCTGCGTAACCACGCCCACGCTGGTAATGGTTTCGGTGATCGGGATCTGCCAGACCCAGGTATTGGTCATCGGCAGGAAGTGAATGAAGATGTAGTCGACCTTGTCCGGGCTTTGCGTCGCCGACTTGCGGTCGAAGTTGTCGAACCAGGAGTGAATCGCGAACTGGTTGAAGACCGGGTCCTTTTCTCGCAAGCCCAGCCGGCGGCCCAGCAGCACGTTGCGACCGCTGGCATCCACCACCATCTTCGCCTTGATCTCGACGCTGCGCTTGCCCAGCTTGGCATTGACAATGACATTGCCCGGGCTGAGAAACTCGACGTCAGCGATCTCCACGCCCTGGAAGACCTTGGCCCCCAGCGAACCTGCGTGCTCCAGAAGAATGCGGTCGAACTTGCCGCGGTCGACGTGGAACGTGAAGTCGCGATCGACCCCTTCCTGCTTGCGCTCGTTGAAGAGGATTTCCGCCGAACGGAAATCGTGGTCCAGCCCCTGGAAGCCCATCTTGTCTTCGGGGCCGGAATCTGCCGAGGTCCAGGCAGCGCCGAACTTCTTCGGGAAGTTGGCTTTCTCGATCTTTTCCATCACCCCGATTTCCAGCAGCACCGGAGTGGTGGCCGGTACCAGCGACTCGCCAACATGCTCGCGCTCGAACAGTTCTTTTTCGAACACCGCGCATTTGACACCGGCTTTTGCCAGGTAGGAGGCCATGGTCGAACCCGCCGGCCCGCCACCGATAATCACTACATCATAATCATGATCGCTCATTGCCCACTCCCTGTTAGGCGCACTCGGCCTTTAGTTGCTCGACAGTCCTGGATATTGCATTCAGGTCTTTAAAATATTTGCCGGTGATATGGGTACTTGGAATCGAGACACCCATTTCATCCCTGATGTAGACCATGAGCTTGACGATATTCATCGAGTTGAGAATGCCCCACTCCAGTAGTGGAGTCTGGTCATCAAGCTCATCTTCCTTTGCACTTGGCCCGATCAAATCTTCCATGATGTAGCGACGAATCTTTTCTTTAACTTCCTCTCCGTCCATAGACGTACGCTCCTGCACTCGACAATCGTGGGTTGGGAAAACCCGTCTACAATCCTCAATCAGAATGCACTTGTGAATAGCCGATTTTGCAAAAGGCCTTTGCATATCCGCAAAGGCAAAACAGCCCCGACAACATCGAAATCAACACAACTTAACGGTGTTCCACAGGCCTGTATGACGATCTTCAGAAAGTCATTTTCGAGCGCCAAAGCATAGTTTTGGCGCTCTGCGCAATTGGCCACTAGAACTATTTTTGTATCCAGATAGTGCAAACCAAGCCTTGCACTTGGGCGGTGTTCCGCTCTGCGCCGGGTGGAGCTGCGGAGCCTGAAATATTATGAATCAATTTTATCAAAGCCAACTAATCAAGGGCCCAGCACTGCTTGACAAACAAAAAGCCTAGCCGTACTAAGGAGGCTGTCATGATCTATTTGTAATTTGTCTTTACAAAAACAAGACACTAAAAACTCTAAAAGGATTTAGTAATGAAGGCGCTAGGCGTTGTCAATGACATAGACCTTTATATATCCGTAACTAAAACTGGTAGTTTCTCCGAAACAGGAAGACTATTTGGCATCCCACCTTCTTCGGTGATGCGCAGAATCAATAGCCTCGAAAAAGAACTTGAAACCTGCCTATTCAATCGATCGACAAAATGCTTGGTACTTACCGAAACAGGCCTGCTCTTTCTCGAACATGCAAAGAACATCTCGAGATGCATTGGGCATGCTAGATCAGAAGTCAAAGAACACACTGCATCGACCCTTGGCATTCTCAAGGTTTCAGCACCCGTGGCCTTTGGACGGCGCCATGTAGCGCCTTTGTTGAGCAGAATACTGAACCATCATCCCGGTTTGAACATTGAATTCTCGCTTAACGACAACGTTCTCGACCCCAGCATCGATAACGTCGATATCTGTATCAAGCTGGGCATATTGCCGGACAGTAATCTGATTCCAACGAAACTTGCGGATATGCGGCGCGTGCTCTGCGCAAGCCCGGAATACATCCGGCAACACGGCTGTCCGCAAACTCTTGAAGACCTGTACCAACATGCCTGCCTGATCCACAGCACCTGCAGCAACTTCTCACTGACTTGGCAATTCAAGGTCGATGGCCTGTTCAAGAAGCTCATGCCCAGCAGCCGGCTATCGGTCAACAGTTCCGAGTTGCTGGTGGACGGCGCCCTTCAAGGCATAGGAATCATCCACGCACCCACCTGGCTGGTGCATGAACAGATCGCCAGCGGCCAACTGGTGTCGCTGCTCGACGAATATTGCGAGGCCGATCCGCAACAGGGAGCGATCTACGCACTGAGGGCACGCAGCAGCGTTGTCCCGGCCAAGACCCGCCTGTTCATCAATGAGTTGAAACGCTCGATCGGCAGCACGCCTTACTGGGACTTGCCGTTTGAAAAGGAAATACCGCAGACCCTGGCCACCCTGCATTTCGATACGGCAATGCATTCAGCGCTTTCCAGAGCCACCACCTTGCACGACAAGAGCCAGACATCATGAATCAGTACGACGTCATTATCATCGGTAGTGGTATCGCCGGCGCGCTGACCGGCGCTGTCCTCGCGAAGTCCGGGCTGAACGTACTGATCCTCGACTCGGCCCAGCACCCACGATTCTCCGTCGGCGAAGCGGCGACACCGGAAAGCGGTTTTCTGCTGCGCTTGCTCGCAAAGCGCTTCGACATCCCTGAAATCGCCTACCTCTCGCACCCCGACAAGATCATCCAGCACGTCGGTTCGAGCGCCTGCGGGATCAAGCTGGGCTTCAGTTTTGCCTGGCATCAAGAGAACGCGCCGTCGTCCCCCGACCACCTTGTGGCCCCGCCGCTGAAGGCGCCGGAAGCCCATCTTTTCCGGCAGGACATCGACTATTTCGCTCTGATGATTGCCCTGAAACACGGCGCCGAATCCAGACAGAACATCAAGATCGAGTCGATCAGCCTCAACGACGACGGGGTCGAGGTGGCATTGTCCAACGCCGCCCCCGTCAAGGCCGCGTTCATCATTGACGCTGCTGCCCAGGGCTCTCCGCTCTCCCGCCAACTGGGCTTGCGCACCACCGAAGGGCTGGCGACCGACACCTGCTCATTCTTCACCCACATGCTCAACGTGAAGAGCTACGAAGATGCCCTGGCTCCGTTGTCCCGCACTCGTTCCCCCATCGAACTGTTCAAGAGCACCTTGCACCACATTTTCGAAGAGGGCTGGTTGTGGGTCATCCCCTTCAATAACCATCCGCAGGGCACCAATCAGTTGTGCAGCGTCGGCTTCCAGTTCAACAACGCCAAGTACCGTCCCACCGAGGCGCCGGAGATCGAGTTTCGCAAACTGCTGAAAAAGTACCCGGCCATCGGCGAACACTTCAAGGATGCGGTCAATGCCCGGGAGTGGATCTACGCGCCGCGCATCAACTACCGCAGCGTGCAAAATGTCGGGGATCGCTTCTGCCTGCTGCCGCAAGCCACAGGGTTTATCGACCCGCTGTTCTCCAGGGGATTGATCACCACCTTCGAGTCCATCCTCAGGCTGGCCCCCAAGGTGCTGGACGCCGCCCGCAGCAACCGCTGGCAACGGGAACAGTTCATCGAAGTCGAGCGCCATTGCCTGAACGCGGTGGCGACCAATGACCAGTTGGTTTCCTGCTCCTATGAAGCCTTCAGCGACTTTCACCTGTGGAACGTGTGGCATCGGGTCTGGCTCAGTGGCTCCAACCTGGGCAGTGCCTTTCTGCAAAAGCTGCTGCACGACCTGGAACACAGTGGCGACGCCCGCCAGTTCGATGCAGCGCTTGAGGCGGTGCGCTTCCCTGGCTGCCTGTCCCTGAACTCGCCCGCCTACGAAAGCCTGTTCAGGCAGTCGTGCCAGGTCATGCAACAGGCCAGGGAGCAAGCCAGGCCGGTGACCGAAACCGCCAACGCGCTGCATGAACTGATCAAGGAGCACGAAGCCGAGTTGTTGCCCCTGGGCTATTCGCGGATATCCAATCGTTTCATCCTCAAAGACTGAATGCCTGAGTGATGCCCGGGGCCGGGTGCCGGTGTCTGTGACCGGCAGCCAGCCCTGGCGATCCACCCGTGCGCCGAAAACCGCAACACTTCCCGCGCAAAATCCCGGATAATGCCCGCCATTTTTTGCTTTGTGATGCCGGTGCCCCCCATGGAAATCAAGGTCAACTTTCTCGACAACCTTCGACTTGAAGCCAAGTTCGACGACTTCACGGTGGTGGCCGACCAACCGATCCGCTACAAGGGCGATGGTTCGGCGCCGGGTCCGTTCGACTATTTCCTGGCTTCTTCGGCGCTGTGCGCGGCGTACTTCGTCAAGCTGTACTGCCAGACCCGCAACATCCCCACCGACAATATCCGCCTGTCGCAGAACAACATTGTCGATCCGGAAAACCGCTACAACCAGATCTTCAAGATCCAGGTCGAACTGCCGGCGGACATCTCCGACAAGGACCGCCAGGGCATCCTGCGTTCCATCGACCGTTGCACCGTGAAGAAGGTGGTGCAGACCGGCCCCGAGTTCATCATCGAGGAAGTGGAAAACCTCGACGCCGATGCCCAGGCGCTGTTGATGCCGCAATCGGGCGCCAGCGCAGGCACCTACATTGCCGGCAAGGACCTGCCCCTGGAGCAGACCATCGCCAACATGTCCGGCATCCTCGCGGGCCTGGGGATGAAGATCGAAATCGCTTCATGGCGCAATATCGTGCCCAACGTCTGGTCGCTGCATATCCGCGATGCGCAGTCGCCGATGTGCTTCACCAACGGCAAGGGCGCGACCAAGGAAAGCGCCCTGGCGTCGGCCCTGGGCGAGTTCATCGAGCGCCTGAACTGCAACTTCTTCTACAACGACCAGTTCTGGGGCGAGGAAATCGCCAACGCCGAGTTCGTGCATTACCCGGACGAGCGCTGGTTCCAGCCGGGGCGCAAGGACGAGCTGCCCAAGGAGATCCTCGACGAACACTGCCTGGCCATCTACAACCCGGATGGCGAGCTGCGCGGCTCCCACCTGTACGACACCAACTCGGGCAACATCGAGCGCGGCATCTGCTGCCTGCCCTACGTGCGCCAGTCCGACGGCGAGGTGGTGTACTTCCCCTCCAACCTGATCGAGAACCTGTACCTGAGCAACGGCATGAGCGCCGGCAACACCCTGGCCGAAGCCCAGGTGCAGTGCCTGTCGGAGATCTTCGAGCGGGCGGTCAAGCGCCAGATCCTCGAAGGCGAGCTGGCCCTGCCGGACGTGCCCCAGGAAGTGCTGGCCAAGTACCCGAGCATTCTGGCGGGCATCCAGGGCCTGGAAGAGCAAGGCTTCCCGGTGCTGGTCAAGGACGCGTCCCTGGGCGGCGAGTTCCCGGTGATGTGCGTGACCCTGATGAACCCGCGCACCGGCGGCGTGTTCGCCTCGTTCGGCGCCCACCCAAGCTTCGAGGTGGCGCTGGAGCGCAGCCTCACCGAGCTGCTCCAGGGCCGCAGCTTCGAAGGCTTGAACGACCTGCCGCAACCGACCTTTGAAAGCCAGGCGCTGATGGAGCCGAACAACTTCGTCGAGCACTTCATCGACTCCAGCGGCGTGGTGTCGTGGCGTTTCTTCAGTGCCAAGGCGGACTTCGAATTCGTCGAGTGGGACTTCACCAGCCAGAGCGGCTTCAGCGAAAGGGAAAAAGCCAGCGCCGAGGAAGCCGCGACCCTGTTCGGCATCCTCGAAGGCCTGGGCAAGGAAGTCTACATGGCGGTGTACCAGCACCTGGGGGCCACCGCCTGCCGCATCCTGGTGCCGGACTATTCGGAAATCTACCCGGTGGACGACCTGATCTGGGACAACACCAACAAGGCGCTGTTCTTCCG
Source organism: Pseudomonas sp. 50_B (assembly GCF_017491625.1). NCBI lineage: Bacteria > Pseudomonadati > Pseudomonadota > Gammaproteobacteria > Pseudomonadales > Pseudomonadaceae > Pseudomonas > Pseudomonas sp. 50_B. The sequence goes on along the minus strand of NZ_JAFGYX010000023.1, from coordinate 35,796 downwards.
TGAAGACATCCTCAACCTGCACAGCCTGGACGAAGACGGTTTGCGCTCACTGCTGGAGCGCCTGGAAGAAAGCGAGCTGGACGACTACACCGACATCACCACCCTGATCGGCATCGAGTTCGACGACAACACCGCCTGGGGCCAGTTGACCATCCTCGAACTCAAGCTGCTGCTCCACGTGGCCCTGGGGCAGTTCGACCCGGCCAAGGAACTGGTGGAGATGTTCCTGCAATACAACGACAACACCGTCGAGCGCGGGCTGTTCTATCAGGCCTTGAACGCGGTGCTGGAAGTGGAACTGGACGACGAACTGGAGCTGGGCGACTACGAAGCCAATCTGCGGCGCATGTTCGGCAACGAACGGATGGACGCGGTGATCGGCTCGGTGGACGGTAGCGTGCGCTTCTACGGCCTGACCCCGACCAACCTGCAGCTCGAAGGCCTGGACCGTCACCTGCGGCTCATCGACAGCTACAAGAAGCTGCACGCGGCACGGGCCAAGTGGAGCGCAGCCAACCGCTGACACAGCGCCCCGAACCTGTAGCCCGCGAAGCCCTCAAGAACGCCGCGTTCCCCAATGAACGCGGCGTTTTCGTTGGCGACCATCGCCAGCCGGCTCGCTTCTACAGTGACTCGTCAGCCATCGCGCAGCCCGGGCGGCCAGGGCTTGCGGTCCTCTCTATCAGGCGGGCCATACAGCTCCTGCTCCCAGTCCTCGAACGCCGGCGATGCGCTGTATCCCGGATCGCAGTACTGGCGAATGTATTGGGCGGCACGGTACTCGGCGTACTTGGCATTCACCGGTACGCCCTCTTCGTCCAGCTCCAGCACATTGGCAAAAATCGCGTAGGCCATCTCCAGCATGCTCGGCTCTTCGCTCAGGCAACTGCGATAGTCGACACCCTCCAGCAGCGGGTAGCCGAGGGTGCCGTTGGCTACCCAGAAACTGAAGGTGCGCAACGCTCCGGAAAACTCCGGGCTGAGTTGTTTCGGGTAAAGCATGCGGCTTGCCTCTGCTAGGTATCGGACCGGGTGGATTCTCCGGTACTGGCCGCTGTGCAAGCAAGTCGACGGCAGCCGCCGTGTTCAACTGACGGCCAGCGAGCGCTGTTCGGTTACCACGCAATTACGTCCCTTCTGCTTGGCCTGATACAACAACTGGTCGGCCTTTTCCAACGCGGCGGTGATCGAACCACTTCCCGGCTGCCACACGCTGACGCCCAACGAAACCGTAATGTGCCCGACGGTATCGATCTGCGCCGCGGCGATCGAGGCTCGCAGGCGCTCTGCGACATCGGTTGCAGCCCATAGCGAACTGTTCGGCAAGAGCAGGACAAACTCCTCGCCGCCCACCCGGCACGGCAGGTCGTCAGTGCGCGAGTTTTGCTTCATCAGGTCGGCAATCGCTCTCAGGGTTTCATCCCCCACGCCATGGCCGAAGGTGTCGTTCACCCGTTTGAAGTGATCGATGTCCATGGAAACGATGGCGAACGGCTGATTGGCCTGCTGCCAATGCGCCAGGGTGTCCTGCATCGCCCGCCGGTTGGCCAGCCCGGTCAGCGCATCACTTTGCGCCTGCTGGTTGAGCCGGCCGATCTTTTCCTGGAGCAGGCTGGTGCCCAGCAGCAGCGCCCGACGAATCTGCCAACTTTCAGAATACTGCGCCGGGATCGCGCTGATGCGCTCATAGCTCTCAGGGCTGTCCAGGCGCCTGGCACTCTCGGCCAGCCGCGACAGCGGCGCCGAAATCCTCGTCCCCAACCACCAGATCAGCACCAGGCCGAACAGCGCCAGCGGCAGTATGCCCTTGGCGACTTTGGACATGGTTACCTGCAGCGTGGCCTGGATGTTGCCGAGGGGCTGCTGGGCGATCACCCCCCAACCGCTGCTGGGCACATGGGTGAAACCCGCGAGCATTTCCACGCCCTGGGCATCCAGCGCCTGCAATGAACCCCCGCCCTGGCTCAAGGCCGCATCGACGATCGGGTCATCGGCAACGATCTGGCCGATCTGCTCGGGATAGGGGTGATAGAGAACCCGCCGATTACTGTCCACCAGATAGACATGGGCGCCATCCTCACGGACCTGCCGGTCCATCAAATCTTGAAGGGCGTTCTTCTGTTCAAGTCGGATGCTGCCGCCGACCAGCCCCAGGTACCGCCCTTTGCCGTCAAACACCGGCTGGGATACAAAAACCAGCAGATTGCCGGCAATGGACTTGAAGGCCTTGCTGATGATCGGTTGACGCAGCCTGAGCGGTGTCTGGTCTTGCAGGGACTGGCCATTGAGATGCAGGTGCTCGGGCATTGAGGCGATGATGGTGCCGGTCGCGTTGGTGATCAGTACCGAGTTGAAGCTGTTGTCCTGCCCCAGCAAGCGCTGGGCTTCGCCGGCCAGTCGTTGCGAATCGTCAAAGTCTCCACCCAGAACAGCGGCGGCATACTTCAAGCGATCCTGATCGGAACTGAGCACCTGCTCCACACCGGAGGCGATCCGAGCGGCATAGGCCTGGTTGACTTGCAGGGCGTTTTCAATGAGCTCCTGCTTCTGGATCTTGAACATGACCCAGAAGCTGTTGGCCAGGGTGGCCAATGCTGCAAACAGTACGAAGACCAGAATCAGCACACGAAGATTAAGCTTGGGCTTGGGCCGGGTAGGCATGTAAAAAAGTCCGGATGAGCAAGCAGACAGTGGATTTCGATGTTGCGCCAACTGCCTGCCGGCTATGGATCATTCACGTCCGTGCGCCCTAGACACATGGATAATCATCCGTCGAACATCGTCGAAACGCCTGCACTGTTTGGCTATAAAGGCGTCAGTTGTTAGAGCCGCGCAGTCTACCCGGGTTGCTCCGATTGGCAATCGATAAAATGACCAGGCGTCCAGTGGCGCACGGCCCATGGTTTTCACACCAGCCCCAACCCGTCACAATGCGCCGCCTCAGGCCAGAGTTGCCCCCAAACCGCCCGCCTCACTGATCGCAAGGACCGCCCATGAGCGTCTTCAGCACCTTGTTCGACCCTCTCGAAAAGCCGGCACCGTCGGCCACTGACACACTCCAGGCGCCCCATGAAGCGCATGCAACGCCCGATCCGGTCCAGCCCCAGGAACAGGCCGGGGCCGCCAACCGGGCCCTGCTCGAAGCCGCCGATGCCTACTTCGCCTTTCACCTGTTCGCCGCCCCCTTCCCCAGCCAGGCCGAGGCTGAGCTGTTCGCCTTCGAACAGTGGGAGCCCGAACCTGCGGCGGATGCCAGCGACGCCGAATTCAGCGCCTGGGAAGCGCGCAATCCCAGCTGGCGCCTCAGGCAGGAATTGGGCTACTACATGGACGCCGATTTCGTCGAGCTGATCGGCAAAGACGACTGCCCGCAATACCTCGAGTCGCTGATCCGTAGTGATGCCGAGCAACAGCAGCTGCGCTCGCGGATCAAGGCGCATTACAGCCACTTCATCATCGTCGGCAGCGAGTCGATTGATGGCGACCAGCGATCGGTTGCCTCCGGGCCCAATCAGCGCCCGCCGCAAAGCACGCCGACACTGGACTACCTGGGCGAGTTCAACGGTTCCTCTGCCCCGCACTAGATGCTAAAAAGGCCCACAGTTTTCCCTTGCACCCCTTGTCGTGCCCAGCCGTACCACGAGAATCACCATGCACAGCCATTACCCGAACACCCGCGCTCCGTTGCGCCCTCTTGACCTCCTCACCCACCAGCCAACGGCGGTAGCCCCATGATCGAAGTCACCGAAGTGTCCATTGCCGACCTGCGCGCCGCCCTGGAATCAGGCCGGACCACCGCCGTGGAACTGGTCCAGGCCTATCTGGCGCGGATCGATGCCTACGATGGCCCGCAGACCGCCACCGCGCTGAACGCCGTGGTGGTGCGCAACCCCGAGGCCCTGAAGGAGGCCGCAGCGTCCGATGAGCGTCGCGCCAAGGGCCAGACCCTGGGCCCGCTGGACGGCATTCCCTACACCGCCAAGGACAGCTACCTGGTCAAGGGCCTGACCGCCGCCTCGGGCAGCCCGGCCTTTGCCGAACTGGTGGCCTACCGCGACGCCTTCACCATCGAGCGCCTGCGGGCTGCCGGGGCCATCTGCCTGGGCAAGACCAACATGCCGCCCATGGCCAACGGCGGCATGCAGCGCGGCGTCTATGGCCGCGCGGAAAGTCCCTATAACGCCGCTTACCTGACCGCGCCCTTCGCCTCGGGCTCCTCCAATGGCGCCGGCACGGCCACCGCCGCCAGCTTCGCCGCCTTCGGCCTGGCCGAGGAAACCTGGTCCAGCGGGCGTGGCCCGGCCTCCAACAATGGCCTGTGCGCCTACACACCATCGCGTGGAGTGATTTCGGTGCGCGGCAACTGGCCGCTGACCCCGACCATGGACGTGGTGGTGCCCTTCGCCCGGACCATGGCCGACCTGCTGCAAGTGCTGGACGTGGTGGTGGCCGAAGACCCGGACACCCGCGGCGACCTGTGGCGCCTGCAGCCCTGGGTGCCGATCCCCAGCGTGAGCTCGGTGCGCCCGGCGTCCTACCCGCAACTGGCGGCCGACGCCACGGCGCTCAAGGGCAAACGCTTTGGTGTGCCGCGCATGTACATCAATGCCGACCCGGAAGCCGGCACCAGCGACAAACCCGGCATCGGCGGCCCCACCGGCCAGCGCATTCACACCCGGCCCTCGGTGATCGACCTTTGGCAACAGGCGCGTCAAGCCCTGGAAGCCGCCGGCGCCGAAGTGCTGGAAGTGGACTTCCCCCTGGTGTCCAACTGCGAAGGCGACCGCCCCGGCGCACCGACCGTGTACAACCGCGGCCTGGTCAGCAAGGAGTTCCTCCATGACGAATTGTGGGAACTGTCGGGCTGGGCCTTCGACGACTTCCTGCGGGCCAACGACGACCCCAAGCTCAACCGCCTGGCGGATGTCGACGGGCCGCAGATCTTCCCCCACGACCCCGGCACCCTGCCCAACCGCGAAGACGACCTGGCCGCCGGCATGGACCAGTACGTGACCATGGCCAAGCGCGGGCTCAAGACCTGGGACCAGATCGCCTCCCTGGCTGACGGCCTGCGCGGCCTGGAGCAGACCCGGCGCATCGATCTGGAAGAGTGGATGGATCGCCTGGGGCTGGACGCGGTGCTGTTCCCCACCGTGGCCGACGTCGGCCCGGCCGATGCCGATATCAACCCCGAGTCGGCGGACATTGCCTGGAGCAACGGTGTGTGGGTGGCCAACGGCAACCTTGCGATCCGCCACCTGGGCGTGCCCACGGTGACCGTGCCGATGGGCGTGATGGCAGACATCGGCATGCCGGTCGGCCTGACCTTCGCTGGCCGCGCCTATGACGATTCGAGCCTGCTGCGCCTGGCGTCGGCCTTCGAATCCACCGGCAGCAAGCGCCTGATTCCACCACGCACACCGGCCTTGTCACTCGCTCGCTAAGCGCAAAGGCCCGAGGCGCCCATAAGGCGCCCCGGGCCTTTACCCGCCTGACAGCGCACCTCAGCGATGCACCGCCAGGGGCGCGCGACGGTATGTTGCGCAGGCTATTTCAACTGATTGGCGAAACGCCCCACGGCCCCCACAACCTGGCGCGCGCCCTCCTGGATTTCGAGAATCACCGAGCCGGCCTCGTTGGCAAGTGCCAGGCCTTCTTCAGCCTGCCCGCGACTGTTGGCCATGCCGCTTACGGCTGCATCCGCCAGACTCTGGTTCTGCTGTACAACGCTGACGATTTCTTCGGTAGCGGCACTGGTGCGCCCCGCCAACTGCCTCACTTCATCGGCGACCACGGCAAACCCCCGGCCCTGCTCACCGGCCCGCGCCGCCTCGATTGCGGCGTTGAGCGCGAGCAAGTTGGTCTGTTGGGCGATGCCGCCAATGGTCTGGACAATCGAGCTGATCAGCAGTGATTGCTTGCCCAACGCTTCAATCCCGGCGGATGCCGCCTGCATTTCATCCGAGATCATGCGCATCGTTTGCACGGTGTTCTGCACCACGTCGGCACCTCGGCGGGCGCTGATGTCGGTTTGTTGGGAGATCTCGAACGCGATGGTCGCCGCCTCGTTCACCTGCTGCTCGCGAGCCACTTGCTCGGTAATGACCGTAGCGAACTTGACCACCTTGTAAAGGACGCCCTGTGCGTTGTGCACCGGGTTGTAGGTCGCTTCCAGCCAAACGACTCGACCATGGGCATCGACGCGCTTGAAACGGTCAGCCACGAATTCACCGCGATTGAGGGTCGCCCAGAACTCCTTGTAATGACTGGACGCGGCATCGGCTGGGTCACAGAACATGCTGTGGTGCTTGCCTTTGATTTGCCCAAGTTCATAGCCCATTGAGCGCAGAAACTGCTCGTTTGCTTGCAGGATATGGCCTTGAAGATCGAACTCGATCACCGCAGTGGAGCGCAGCAGCGCTTGAATGAACGCCGAATTCTCCGCCGAAGTGTCAACGGTCTCGGTGATGTTCGAACCAAAGGCATGAATACTTTCCAATTGCCCCTGTTGATTGACAATCGGCTGCCAGAGGCCACGAAACCACGACAGTCCACCATCGGGACGCTGAAAACGGTAAGTATCGATAACCGCGTCGTGGTTGTTCACGCTGTCGAGCAAACGACGATAGCAATCCATCTGCCGTACATACTGCGGAATGAAATTGTCGATCGGTTTGTTCAGTACTTGGTTGGCGCCACACCCCAACATGTTCAGAAAGCCTTCATTGGCATCTATAACGTTGTAGTTGGCGTCAAGGACCGCACGCACAAGGCAAGTCTCAATCCCCTTGAGCAACTGTCGAGCCACTGAAAGCTCCGACTGAAGGGACTGCAACTGCATTTTCAAACGAGTATTGAACATGGGCGCATCCTGCTAAAGGAGAGACTCTTTGCTATCGGCAACCGTTGGGGGTTTGTTTTCAGCTTTTTTTGTGCTGCAAAAACACTATAGAAGCATTGTTTGCAGCGCTCCATTTTCTCCCCTGATATAAAGCCATGCACCCAGCCGGGTGGTTACAATCCCCGCGCCACGCCACTAGCGCCCTTCCCCCATGCACCGCCCGAGCCGGACCACTCACCATGACCACACACCGCATTACCCTCGCCAACGGCTGGATTGCCGAATTTGCCGAACAAGGTGAATTCCGCATGGGCGCCATCAGCTGGAACCTGCACCTGCGCGGCCCCGAGCAACAGGCCATCCGCTATTTCGAAACCCAGATCGTGCTGGTCAACGATGAGGATGGCGAGCAGGCACGGAACTTCATCAGCCTGTCCGAGGACGGGGTCTACGGGTACCTGGGCAACGGCATGAGTCACGGCTGGGTGATCGACTTCTCCCGCTGCATGATCGCGCCCCACCGGGTGACCATTTCCCACTACCACTACGCCTATGACGAATACATCTCGCTGCTGGAGCAACCGGCGTACAAGCGAGTGCGGGAGTACATCAGTGTCATCGGTCGCACCGTCTACCTGACATTTCCCTTCACCCGGGACGAGGACTTTCCCAAGGTCTGGGAGGAGTACCTGGTGATCCGCCGGCGGCAGCTGGACGAGCTGTATTTTCGGAACTGAGTCAGCGCAAGCTCCAGGACACACCCAGGTACACCCCCAAGCCTTCTCCCGGGGTCGAGCGCGCCGCGTCCAGCCCCTTGTCGTCGTAGCCCGGAGTAACGGTGGCGGCGTAGCGCTTGTCGGTCAGGTTGCGCACATCGACCCAGGTCTGCCAGTCGTTCTTTGGTGCGTTGTAGCCCAGGGTGGCGCCGAACAGCGCGTAAGGGTCGGCGTAGTAACTGTTGGCGTAATCCACCGCTACCTTGGACACCAGTTGGGTGTTGACGGCGGCGAAGAAACCCAGGGGCCAGTCGTAGCGCAACTCGCCCTGGTAATAGTGCATCGGCAGGCCCGGTAGGCGGTTGTCGCCAAAACGCGCGTCATCGCGATAGTGGAAGTCGCTGAAGGTGTAGGCCTGGCGCAGGCTCAGGCGGCCGACGCCTGGCTGCGACCACAGCTCACTCTGCAGGCTGGCCTCCACGCCTTGGTGCACCGTGGGGCTGGCGTTGAGCTCGTAGGGCATGGTGGCGTTGGCGTCCGGCCATACCGAGAGCAGTTCGTGGCGCACCTGGGCGTAGTACCAGGCCAGGCTCCACTCGCCCAGGCTGCTATCGCCGCGGCCGCCCAGCTCCAGGGTGGTGGCGGTCTGGTTGCGCAGCTTGATCGGATCGCGCTGGGCGCCCGTGGCGACGCCGCTGCCAGCCGGGAAGCGCAGGTTCGAGCTGTAGATCAACGACCAAGGGTGCGGTGCTTCCACCGAGCGGCTGAGATTGCCAAACAGCTGCACATTCGGTGTCAGCTGGTAGCGCAGGCCCAGGCGCGGCGCGTAGTCCCAATCGCCGAGGCTGGTCTTGCCGCCGCCCTCGGGGTAGGTCACCGCACTTTCACGCCGGGTGTAGATGGCCGCCAGGCCCGTGGTCAGCCACAGGTCATCGGCAACTTCCAGGTCATTGCCAACGTGCAGGACCGTATCCGAGCCCTGGTAAGTGAAGTTGCGGATTCGCGTGCCTGGCGCATAGCTGGCGGTGTTGCCTGTGGGAATCCGCACGAATTCGCTGGCGCCATCATTGGGCAGGTGCTGGGTGACCCGCAGGCCCAGGGTGCTGCGGCTTTCCCGGCCCCAGAGAGTGTCGCGGCGCTTGTAGTCGAAGGTGCCGCTGACGTCGCTGTAGGCCACCTTCAGGCGGTTGGGACCTTCGCGCAGGTCCATGGGGTAATCGTGGTAGACCAGACCGGTCTGGATGCTCGAATCGTCGTCGATGTAATAGGTGGTCTTGTTGCCGACAAAGGTACTGCCCGGCTGCTTGCGCCGGTCGTCGCGGTTGACATAGGCCGGGTTGGCCGCCCGTGGGTCGTGCTCGATGGAACCTTTGCTGACCCGCCCGGCCAGATCGTTGTCGGTCTCGCGGTAGCGCAGGTAGAAACGCGTCTCCAGGTTCGGGTTGAAGCGGTAGCCGAAGTTGCCAATCAGCCCCTTGCTCTGGCTGCGGGTGTGGTCCTGGTAACCGTCGGCGTTGGCGTCGGTCAGCGACACGTAGTAGTCGAAATTCCCCAGCACTTGCCCGGAGCTGAGCTGACGCTGCTGATAACCGTGGCTGCCAGTGGCGTAGCGCACCTGCAACAGCGGTGCGTCGTAGCCGGTGTGGCTGATGTAGTCGATGGCGCCCCCCAGGGCCAGGGCGCCACGGTCGAAACCATTGGCGCCGCGCAGCACCTCTACGTGATCGACCCACAGGGGCTCGAGCAATTCATAAGGGGTGCCGCCGGGACCGGTCAGGGGCAAGCCGTCGAGCATGGTGTACAGCCCCGAGGCATGGGCCCCCGGCGCGCGGTTGATGCCCGAACCACGGATCGAGATCTTCACCCCTTCGTTCCCGGCGGACTGGGCATAGACCCCGGGCTGATAGGCCAGCACATCCTGGTTGCTGGCCACCCGCCCCTGCAGCGGCCGGCGCATGTCCACCACATTGCTGGCGCCCGGCACCTGGGCCAGCCCCGCCTCGGCCTCTGCCACCTGCTGTCCCTCAGCGCCCTGCTCCTGCCCCAGGACCTGCGCCGGGGCCAGCTCCACGCTCCGGGTCTCGGCGATTGCCGGGCAGGCAAGGGCCAGGCCCAACAGGGCCGTGGGCAAGGATTTTGGCGAAGACATCGAGAAAACTCCGACAGGCAGAAAGGGGGCAATGCAAGTTGCGACGCAGGAAAGAACCAAGAGAACACAGGGGAATTGGGCTTTTTTTCGCCAGGAAAGCGGATGTCGGCAGTCACGCCTTCACTGGCGAAGCCACAGCGTCCAGCACGCAGCGCTAAGGGGTCTTGGCCCCCGCCAGAAAGTGCGCCACCAAGGCATTGGCATGACCATGCCCCATGCCGTGTTCGGACTTGAGCCAGGCCACCAGTTCCATGTGCTTCTTGCCGCTGAGGGCGCCAAGAAGCTCCAGCCAGTGGCTGATGGGCTGACCGTAGTTTTTTTCAATGGAAGGAAAGTACGACGCCGGGCCTTTGACCTGGCTGGCTTGGCTCTTGTTGTCTTGGGTCTTACCGTCTTTGCTCATGCTTCACCCTGTGCTTTTTTACTGCCCTTGATGTTTTCGATCAGATCGACCACGTAGTTCTGGTTGAAACCGGCAACGAAGGACCAGAACAGCAACTTGCCGTAGGCGGCGTAGCCGTCAGCGTGCTGGCAGAAAATCACATAGAAGCTGTTCTCGGGGTAGTTGCAACTCTTGTCCCTGACGATCTCGGGAAACAGTTCCCCTTGCACCACGCCGGAGATGAACAGGATGTACAGCAGGCCCGCCAGGATGCCGCCAATGAACGACGGCAGCAGCACATTGAACCAGGAACTGCACAGGCTGATGATCTCCTCCTCGCAAAGGTGTGACAGTTGCCGGTGAAACCCCACATAACCACCAATATTGCCGACGATGAACACCACCGAGGGGATGGTGTAGCCGTCGGCCAGGGCGACCGCTCCCAGGGACGCCGCCAACAGCAGCACAAAGATGATGAACAGTCGCTTCCATAGGATGTTCAGTGCTTCCTGGCGGTTCATGTTCAGCTCGTCGGTTCAGGTTTTCGGAGAGATCCGTCTACCTTGATGACGATAGATGAGCCTTGCCCGGCAGGACCTTTTTTTTCGCCAGGGAATCCTTGCCCCGGCGACCTGCGCCTGCCGTGTCCTCAGGCCGGATACCCGGTGATCTCGCGGATGCTCTGGTACAGCGGCTTGAGCTGGCGGTACATGCGCAGGTAGACCTCGCTGTACAGCCGCTGATACATCTGCTGCGCTTGCGGCTGTGGCTCGAACACCGCGCCGACCCGGGTCATGGCGCTGATGGCCGTGGGAAAATCCGGGTACAGGCCCAGGCCCACCGCACAGGCGATCACCGCCCCCAGCCCCGAGGCCTCATAGACGTGGGGGCGCTCTACCGGCAGGCCGAAGATATCCGCCGTCAGTTGCATCGCCGCATCGCTCTGGGAGCCACCGCCGGCCACCCGCAGGCGCGTGATCTTCAGCTTGGAGCGTTTCTCCATGCGTTCCATGCCCTGGCGCAGGGCATAGGCCAAACCTTCGAGGATCGCCCGGTAGATATGGGCCCGGGTGTGCACGTCGCCAAAGCCGATCATCGCGCCCTTGGCTTCCATGCCCGGCTCGCGGATGCCCGGCGACCAGTAGGGTTGCAGGGTCAGCCCCATGGACCCGGGCGGCACCGCCTGGACCAGGGCATCAAACAGCTGTTCCGCCTCCAGCCCCTGCTCGGCTGCCTGCTGCACTTCCCGCAGGCCGAACTGTTGCTTGAACCAGCTGACCATCCAGTAACCGCGGAAAATCATCACCTCGCAGTTGTAGTGGTTCGGCACCGCCGCCGGGTACGGCGGAATCAGCGGCACCACTTCCAGATAGCGGGAACGGGTGGTGGTGATGGTCGCCGTGGTGCCGTAGGACAGGCAGGCCGTGGTGGAATCCTGGACGCCCGAGCCCAGGACTTCGCAAGCCTTGTCGGCACCGGCGGCAATCAGCGCCAAGCCCTCGGGAATACCGGTGTGGCGACTGGCTTCGGCGCTGATCCGGCCCAGGGTTTCGCCGGGTTTGAGCAGGGTCGGCAACTGCTCCTGACGCACCGCCAGGGCCTGCCATTTCCAGTCGCTGGGGGCGGCCCAGCGCAGGCGCTTGTAGTCGAACGGCAGGTACGCCACGCAACAGCCAACGGAGTCGACGAAGTTGCCGGTCAGGCGATGGGTGAGAAAGCCCGAGAGCAGCAGGAACTTGTCAGTGGCTGCCCACACCTCGGGTTGCTGCTGGGCCACCCAGTTGGCTTCGGCCTGGGCCCGAAAATAGTCCACCGTGGCCTCGGCGCCGATCAGTTTGAACAGCCAGCCCCAAGGCCCCTTGATCCGACCCTCGACCTCGGCCTGGCGCTGGTCGAGCCAGAGAATGGCCGGACGCAGGGCCTTGCCCTGGGCGTCGACATTGATCAGGGTGCCGCGCTGGGTGGTCAGGGACACGCCGCGGATCTGCGAGCGGTCGATGCCGGTCTGCTGCCAGAGCAATTGGCAGGCTTCGCCGAGCTTGGCCCAGTAATAGTCCGGGTGCTGTTCGGCCCAGCCGGGCTGGCTTGAAAAATAGGCCTCCAGCTCCACCTTGCCCTTGCCCAGCAGGTTGCCCGACAGGTCGAACAGCAGCGCGCGCACGCTTTGGGTGCCGTTGTCGATCGCCAGCAGGTAGTCCTGCTTATTGTTGTTGTGCGTGTCCATGGGGCTCTCTTGGTTGGGGCTCAATCGGTGACGGGGGGCAGGCTGTGATGGCGCTGCCACAGGTCGCGGTAGCGCTGTTCTTCGGCCAGCCAGCGCGCATCGTCCCAGCCCAGGCGGGGCTGGCACAGGCGGCGGATGGCCGGCAGGTACTGGGCGGCGCCCTCGGCCAGCAGCAGGCCGATGCGGGTGCGGCGCAGCAGCAGGTCGTCCAGGTGCAGGACCATTTCCGCCTCGGCGGCAAAGGCCAGCTCGGCCCACAGGGTGTCGCTGGCGCCGACGCAATCGCCGCCCAGCTCGACCACCCGTTGCGCTACGCGGGGCAAGTCGCGGCCGTGGCGCCCGGCCAGGCGCCGCAACTGAGCCGCGCTGAGCCCGGGAATGTCCACCGGCGCCTGGGGGGCGAACACCGGCTCGCCGTCGTCCTCCACGTTGCGCCCGAGCATGGCGCCACAGGCTTGCAGCACCTCGATGGCCTGGGGCCGGAAGGTGGTGAGCTTGCCGCCGGCCAGGGTCACGCAGCCCGGCTCCTGCCACAGCACATGCTCGCGGGTTTCGTTGGACGGCTTGCCCTGTTGCTCCCCCCCCGCGCCGGCCACCACCGGGCGCACCCCGGCCCAGGTCGAGAGCACATCGGCGGCGCTTACCTGAGCCAGGGGAAACTGCTGGGCACAGGCGGCCAGCAGATAGCGCAGTTCTTCCTGACTGATGCTGGCGCTCTGGTCCAGATCGTCGCGGTGATCAAGATCGGTAGTGCCCACCACCGTGGCGCCTTCCCAGGGGAAGACGAACACCGGCCGCCGATCCTCGGCATGCATGAAGCTCAAGGCCTGGGCCACCGGCAGGCGCCAACCCGGCAGCAGCAAGTGACTGCCGCGCAACGGGCGCAGCTGGCGCGGAGCCTGGGCCGGACGCAGGCGCTCGGCCCAGGCTCCAGTGGCCACCGCCAGGGCCGCGCAGCCAAGGGTGTGCACAGCGCCCGTTTCACTGTCCTCGATCGCCACCCCGCACACCCGCCCGTTCTCCCGCAGCAGGCGGGTCACCCGCAGGCCATTGATGGCCACGGCGCCATCGGCCCGGGCTTCGGCCAGCACCCGCATCACCAGGCGCGCATCGTCGGTCAGGGCATCCAGGAAACAGGTGCCCCCCAGCAGGCCCGGCTCCTTCACCCCCGGAACCAGGAAGCGCAGGTGCGCGGCATCGTGAAAGCAGTGGTTGCGGCGCCCGGCCAGGGCGTCATACAGGGTCAACAGGCCACCGAACACCTTGGGCCCGGGGAACCTGCCGCGGTAATGGGGCATCAGGAAACTCATGGGTTCCACCAGCCCGGGGGCTTCCTGCAGCAGGCGCTGGCGCTCGCGTACCGAGTCCCGGGTCAGGCGCCACTGGCCCTTGGCGATGTAGCGCAAGCCGCCATGGACCATCTTCGAGGAACGGCTGGAGGTGCCCCAGGCAAAGTCCCGCTGCTCCAGCAACAGGCAACGCCAGCCGCGCCGCGCCGCTTCCCGCAGGATGCCGGCGCCGCTGATGCCACCGCCGATCACGATCAGGTCCCAGGGTTGCGCCCCCAGCCCGGGCAGCGCCTGTTGGCGCCACTGGCCGTTCCAGTCCTGGCTCATGGCGTTACTGCTCCAGCAGGGTGCCGGGGTTGAGGCGCCCGGCGGGATCGAAGTGGCGGCTCAAGGCCTGCAGGGTGTCGACGGCCAACGCGCCCTTCTCCCGCAGCAGGTACGGCGCATGGTCCTTGCCCACTCCGTGCTGATGACTGATGGTGCCGTGGTGGTTGACGATGGTCTGGCTGGCGGCGTGCTTGAGGGCCTGCCAGCGCGCCAGGGTCGCCGGGTACTGGGCGTCGGGGCGGAATACGTAAGTGGTGTAGATGCTCGACCCTTCGCCATAGACGTGGGACAGGTGAGTGAACACATGCACCTGCTCGCCCTCGGCGGCCAGGCCATCACGCAGGCTGCCCTCGATGCGTTGCAGCAGGCGATCAACGTTGCTCCAGTCGGTGGCCGTTTCCAGGGTGTCCACCAGGTAGCCGGCATTCCACAGGCTTTCGCGCAGGTAGGGAAAGCGAAAGCGGTTCTGCGCCCACTTCTTGCCCAGCAACGTCCCGGTAAAGACCCCGCCAAACCCCTTGAGCTGGCGCCGGGCGTGACGCAGGGACAAGGCGTTCTGCTGGCGATTGCCGGTCACGCCGAAAGTCAGCAGGCACTTGCCCGGCCCCGCACCGCGCAGGGACAGGTATTTTTCCAGCCAGGCGATCTGCGTCGGATGGCCGGCCAGGGCCAATTGGGTTTCGGTCTCCAGGGCATTGGACAGGCGCAGCATCGACAGCGGCACCCGGGCCTGAGCCAGGGCGCGCACCGCTTGCAGCGCCCGGGTCCAGTCCGGCAGGAACACACCGTAGAAGCGCTCGTCGTCCGGCAAGCGGCTGACCCTGACCTTGACCTCGGAAATGATCCCGAAGCGCCCTTCGCTGCCCAGTACCACTTCCCGCAGATCCGGCCCGGCCGCAGACGCCGGAAAGGTGGCGATGGCCATCGGCCCGGCAAAGGTCTCCAGGGTCCCCCCGGCGAACAGCTGCTCGATGCGCCCATAGCGCAGCGACTGCTGGCCACTGGAGCGGCTGGCCACCCAGCCGCCCAGGGTCGACAGCTCCCAGGACTGGGGGAAGTGCCCCAGGGTGTAGCCGCGAGCGCGCAGTTGGCTCTCCACCTGCGGGCCACTGGCACCGGGGCCGAAAGTGGCCAGCAGGCTGTCTTCGTCCAGCTCCAGCAGGCGGCTCATGCGCGCCAGGGACACCGTCAGCACCGGCCGCTCGGACCAGCCCGGATTGATATGCCCGGCCACCGAGGTGCCGCCGCCGTAGGGAATCAGGCACAGGTCGCGGTCCTCGGCCAGGGCCAGCAACTGGCGGATCTGCTCGGCGGTTTCCGGAAAGGCCACGGCATCCGGATAGACCCCCAGCTCGCCCTCGCGCAGGGCCAGCCAGTCCGGCAGGCTCTGGCCGCGGGCATGCAGCAGGCGTTCCTGGGGATCGATGCAATACAGCGGGTGGGCAGCAAGGCGTGAGGCCGGCACCTTGGCCAGCGCCTGTTCCAGAGTCGCCTCCGGCAAGCGGCGCCCCGGGCCCAGGCGCTCGGCGAGAAATCCCGCGCCCTGGGCCGGCAATTCGACCACCGTGGATACATCCCCCCAGCCGTTCCAGCGTCGCATACGTGTGTCCTTGTGCTGTTCTTATAGGTCTTGCTTCAGGCTCCCTATACTAGTGCGCGGCTGAACGCTGTCACGGTCGCATCGCGCCAGAGGATGTAGCCGATTGAGTCAGGCACAGGTGACATCCGGCGCCAATTACCGAAGAATCCTCACCCTCCCCATCACAGGCTCGCGTCCATGCCGGCACCCCTGAAAACCTGCGCCCCGCTGTTCTGGTCCACCGACCTGGGCATCGACTACGGCGCGCCGACCTTGCAACTGCACGACTTGCTGCCCGTGGTGGGAGAGGAACACTCGGCCTTCTTCCAGCACCGGGACGGCATCCTGATCGGCGACACCCTGCAACTGATCTGGTGCCCGCCGGTTGCCGACCTCAATGGCTGGAACGAGCAGCCTTCGGAAATTGCCCTGAGCCAGCTGCTGCGGGTGCGGATCACCGGCCCGGCGCCCGAGCCGCCGACACCACGCAATGCCATCCACCATGGCCGGCCGAGGTACCGCTTCCTGGTCCTGTCCTGCCAGCCACTGCCGACGGCCCTGCGCGCCCAGCCGCTGACACAGGACGCCTGGCACATGCCGCTGATCGAGAATGGACAGGGCAGTTGCCTGACCTGGGAGGCCATCGACAACTGTGGTCGCGCCGAGATCCAGGGGCTGATCTACCTGAGCGCCTACCGCCGCGACGAAACCTATATGGAAATGTTCATCGAGGACCTGGGCGGACAACTGTTCGGGCTGCTTTCGGTGCACCTGGGCCCGGGGGGCGACGACTATGATTTTGGCCGGCGCCTCCTGCAAGGCGCGGAGTTGCGGGCCATCCGCCGCGCCCTGGACATGGCCCGGCCCCTGAAGGATTCACAGCCCGGCTACCTGGCCCCCTGAAGCCCCAGGGCGGATAAAAGCGCTCAGAAAAAGACTAAGCAGCTGTTTTCAAACTCATTTTTTTGCATTGGGGGGCTTCACAGCCCGTCTATAAGTTGATAAATTTGCGCCCGTTCTTGCAGCGGCCCTCCCCGGGCCGGCAGTCAAAGCAAGTAACGTCGCAACAGCTACAGGGGCGTCGCCAAGCGGTAAGGCAGCAGGTTTTGATCCTGCCATGCGTTGGTTCGAATCCAGCCGCCCCTGCCATTTTTCTTCATGTTCATCCACCCAGACTCCGTTCCAGCACCTCCAGCAATGCACTGACCTTGGGCAACCCCTGCCGGCTTTTCAGCCACAGCAGATGAATCGCCTGCCCTTCGCTGGCCCACTGCGGCAGCACTTCGACCAGGGTGCCCTGCGCCAGCTGCTGCTTGACCAGCCACGAAGGCAATTGCGCGATGCCGTAACCGTCCAGCACGGTCATCAGCAGCCCCTCGCCATCCCCCACCACGCAACTGGCGGACATGACCCGGCGCTCGCTCTCGCCCGGACGTCCGGTCGCAAAGTTCCAGGGGCTGACCCGGCCGTCCACCCAGCCATAGGCAATGCACTGGTGCCGTTCCAGGTCCTGGTCGGTCAGCGGCGTGCCATGGCGCCGCAAGTAATCGGGGGAGGCGCAGAACAGGTGCCACTCGCGGCCCAGGCAGCGATGCCCCAGTGCCGCCGGCCACAGCTCCGAACCGCCGAGGCGCACGGCAATGTCCACGCCGGCTTCGAGAGGGTCGATGGCGGAATCGGAAAAGGTGATGTGCGGCTGCAAACCGGGGTGTTCCCGGGCAAACCGCAACACGGCAGCCAGTACCTGGGAGCGGCCAAAGGTCCCGGGCAGATCGATGCGCACCCGCCCGCGCAGCTCGGTGTGTTCCGCGTTCAGCGCCAGCTCGGCCTCTTCCAGATCGGCCAGCACACCGCTGCAGGTGCGGTAGAAAGCCATCCCCGCGTCGGTCAGCGCCAGGCTTCGAGTGGTGCGCTGGAACAGCCGTGCCTGCAACCGCCCTTCCAGCCGGGCAATGGCCTTGCTGACGGCGGAAGCGGTGAGGTTGAGGCGCTCGGCGGCGGCCTTGAAGCTGCCGCAGTCGGCGACGCAGACAAATACATCGATCCCCTTCAAGCGCTCGGAAGAAAACATCGGTGCCTCGCATTCATGAATTTGATTCCATTCATTGGGTAAAAATCATCATAAAACAGAATCAGATTCCCCAGTAAGCTGGCTGGCATTCTCCCAAGACCCTGCTACAGACGATGAGGCACGGATGCTGCGCACCCTGAAAGGCTACCCAAAGGCGATCAACCTGCTGCTCACCGGCACCCTGGTGCTGACCCTGGCCCGGGCCATCACCCTGCCCTATCTGGTGATCTACCTGAACAGTGCTTTCGGCCTGCCGGTCAGCGACATCGGCCTGGTGATCGGCAGCAGCCTGATCCTCGGTTCGCTGCTGAGCCTGTATGGCGGATTCCTGGTGGACAGGACCCCCAGCCACCGCCTGATCCTCGGCTGCTGCGCGCTGTTCACCCTAGGTTTTGTCGGCACCTTCACCGCCCGCCAGCTGTGGCTGTTCTACCTGTGCCTGGTGCTGATCAACCTGGCCTACGCGGTGATCGACATCGCGATCAAGGCCGGCTTTGCCCAGCGCCTGCCGGTGGAGCAACGCAGCGAAGCCTTCTCGATCAAGTACACCCTGACCAACATCGGCTACGCCGTGGGCCCGTTTCTCGGCGCCGGGCTGGCGCACCTGAGTATCAGCCTGCCGTTCCTGATATCCGCCGCCCTGGGCGCCGGGTTCCTGGCCATCCACCACCTCTGGGGCGAGAGACAGCTGGATGCCGCTGGCGCCACATCCACGCCACTCTCCTTCCCGACCCTGGGCAAACAGCTGCTGCGGGACTACCGCCTGGTGTGCTTCACCCTCGGCGGCCTGCTCAGCGCCGTGGTCTTTGGCCAGTTCTCGGCCTACCTCTCGCAGTACCTGGTGGTCACCACGTCCCCGGAGGCCACCTACCGCATCATCAGCACCCTGGTGGCGACCAACGCCCTGCTGGTGATTGCCTTGCAGTACAGCATTGGCCGCAGGATTTCCCCGCGCCACCTGAACCGCTGGCTGGCAACCGGGCTGGGGCTGTTCCTGCTGGGGATCAGCGGGTTTGGCCTGTCCACCAGCCTGCCGCTGTGGGTGCTGTCGATGGTGGTGTTCACCCTGGGGGAAATCATCGTGTTTCCCGCCGAGTACATGTTCATCGACCTGATCGCCCCTGAGGCGTTGCGGGGCCTGTACTACGGCGCCCAGAACCTCTCCAGCCTCGGCGGCGCCCTGGGCCCGATACTCTGCGGCATGGTCCTGGCCAGCCAGCCGGCGCACTGGATCTTCTACATGCTGGGAGCGTTCATTGTCGCCGGGGGGCTGTTCTACTGCCTGGGCGCGGCCAACCTGAGCCAGCCTGTAGCCAGGGAAGCGGATTGAGGCTTGATCCTGTGCTGGCACAACCAACAGATTCACACCCGCCCCCTTCCGCACGTTCCTCTTTGCACCCCCAACAAAGAGGAATACCCGATGAAAAACACCGACCTCAGCCAACTCATCCTCAGCGACCACGCCCGCATCGAAGCCGCCATCAGCACCGGCGCCGCCTGGGAGGTGTGGTTTCAAGTGGAGTTTCTGATGCTGCTGCGTTCGGCCCATGTGGCCGCCGCCCGCGAAGTGCCCTATCCCAATCCGAATTCAGGCCTGCGCCTGGACGTGCTGGCCCAGCAAAACGGTGAGAACTACGCCATTGAGCTGAAGGTGGAAAGTGCCACCAACGCCGGCAACAAGCTGCTGGCCGAAACTCAGAAGGACATCGAAAAACTCACCAAGTACACCAGCCCCGTCGCGGCACGCTGGGCTGTGGCCTTGGGGTACAGCGACGTTGCCAAACGTGGCTTGCGGGACTTCGCCAACGCCCACAACACCCGGGTCATCTACCAGGAATCCGGCGCCATAGGGTGCATGATCGCCACGGTTTGACCACCCGCTGCAAAACGGCCCCGCCACGGCGGGGCCGTCGCTGCCCAGGGCCATACGCCCCCTGGGCAGCACCTTCATCCCACACCTTGCTACCACGAGAGCACCTTACAGCGTCAGTTGCCCACGCTCCTCATCGGTCAGGCGCGCCCGGGCCTGTTCGCTCAAGGGCCCGGCCCCCAGTACCTGCACTGGGCTGTCGGGGTTGTAGCCCGGGGCGCGGCTGGCTTCTTCACGCTGGCGTTGCACCGGTTCGGAACCAAAGCCCAGCACTTCCACGGTGACGATGGACGCCCGGCCCTGCCTGGCTGCCGCCTGCTGATTGCGCGCCGCCTCCTCCGCTGCCTGGGACGCCGCCGAACCCGCGGCACTGGCCGAGCTCATGGCGCCGGTATTGACCGCCGCCGTGACCGGCACCCCGGACGACTTGCCCTGGGTCTGGATGTTCGCCGCGTTGACCACCCGCAGTGCGGCGATATTGACGTTGCCCGAGACCCGGATACCCGCCTCGCCGGCATCGATGGTGCCCAGGGGTGCGATCAGGTCGATGTCGCCGGCCGCCACCTCGGGAATCGGGTTGAGGGTGGCGATCCCGGCCCCGGTGCTGGGCACCGACGGTGACAGGCTGACGTTGCCCCAGGTGTCGTAGACCCGCTTGGGCGGGGTGTAGACCACGGTGGTCTTGGAGCCCCGGCCGGCGTTGATGTCGCCCGCCGCCGACCAGCCCATGATCGAGCCGCCGAAGGTGGTCATGATCCGGCTCTGGCCCAGGAGGATGCTGCCCAGGGAGTACAGCTGGATGTCCCCCGCGCCCTGGGTGATGACCCCGGCCGAGGCCGGCGGCGCGGTGCCTTCGATGCCGAAGGTCTGGTGGCCGCCCGGGGTCAGCATCTGAATATTGCCGCCGAAATCGGTGTGCACCCCGGCGCCGCCGAACAGGGTGATATCGCCCTTGTAGGTGATCGGGTTGCCGGCCACATCGGTACTCGGGAACAGCCCGGCAATCGCCGCCCGACCCCGGGCGTAGCTGCCCTGGCGTATCCCGCCGTCCTGGGTGTACTCGCGGCCGGCGGCCTTGAGCTCGGCAAAATACACATCCCGGGCAAACACCCGCTGCTGCTCCGCCGGCAAGGCCGCGTAGTAGGCCCGGGCCTGGGCGCTGTCGCCGACAAAGCCGAAGCGCTGCGCCAGCCAGTCCAGCAGCTCACCCTCGTAGGTCTTGGCCACCTTGCCCGCTGACAGGCTTTCGCCAGGCTGAGCCAGGCGGCTCGGGTCCAGATAGGCTTCGACAAAGCGTCGATAATCCGGGCCGCTGGCACCGACCCCGGCCTGCATCACGATGCTCGCCCCGGGACGGCTGTCCCCCGCCGCCACGGCGCCGAGGCTGGTGACGCTGACCCGGTCTTCCATGAGGATGTTGCGCCCCGCAGTCAGCTCCAGGGTCCCGGGGCCGGCAACGTTGAAGCTGCTGTAGAGAATGTCGCGCCCGGCACTGGCGATGGAGATGTCGCTGGGGTTGTGCTGCACGAACAGGTTGCCGCTGAAGGTGTATTCGCCATAGGTGCTGTTGCCGCCCTTGGCCCCGCCAAGACCGGTGCCGCTGCTGACGATGTCCTGGCCGGCCTTCATCCAGACTGCGCCACCGCCTTCATAGTAGGTCTGCCCCAGGCGTGGGTCGGACGCCGTGGTGAGGGTCAGGACGCGGCCGCTGCTGACCCCCAGCAAGTCGCCGTTGATGGCATAGAACCGCGACGGCTCGGTGTTGCCCGCCCACTGGTTGGTCGCCGTGTTGGGACCGAAGGCAAACAGCGGGAACACCCCGCCGCGGGCCCGGTTGCCATCGGCGGAGAGATTGCCGCTGGCCGCCAGGGGAATCCCTTCCAGGGTCGCGCTGGTGGCCATGAAGGCTG
Source organism: Pseudomonas sp. 50_B (assembly GCF_017491625.1). Taxonomy (NCBI): domain Bacteria; kingdom Pseudomonadati; phylum Pseudomonadota; class Gammaproteobacteria; order Pseudomonadales; family Pseudomonadaceae; genus Pseudomonas; species Pseudomonas sp. 50_B. Next base: position 14,438 of record NZ_JAFGYX010000023.1, on the reverse strand, counting down.
GGTGCTCGGGGGTCGCCAGCGCCTGCGCCGAAGCGCTGGAGCGGCTGACGGTCAACTCGCCACCGTAGATCGAGTCACCGGCCAGCAGCTGCAACTGACCGTACAGCGAAGGCGCCAGCACCAGTGCCGCCGGAACCACCGCCGCCCCCGCCTCATACAGGCTGGATTGGCCGTAGTAGAGGCTGCCGCTGGCCGCCACGGCGCGCAGGGTCGGCGGGTAGACGGTGGCCATGTCGGTTTCCGTGCCCCTGGTCAACGGCGTGAGGTTGCCCCCGGCCGAGTACAGGTCGATGGCGCTGCGCTCGGTCCACAGGGAGAACCAGCTCTGGCCGATACCGGTGGCCCCGCTGGCGCCCTGGTAGGCCCAGCCATTGGCCAGGGGCGCGCGCCCGGGGTCGGCCACGGTCTGCAGCACCAGGTCGCCACGGGTCGACAGGCTGAAGGTGGCATCGCCCGGCATCAGGGTCATGCCGCCTGCGGCCACCGCCAGGGTCGCCCGCTGCGGCTCGAAGGCCCGGGTTTCGCTGCGGCTCTGGTCCGCCGCCTGGGCGCCGTAGTGCAGATCCAGGCTGCCCAGGGCTGCGCTGCTCAGTTGCGCATGGCCGCGCAGGTTCACCAGGGCGCCGTTGAACACGCCAAAGCCGACCTGGCTGTAGGGGTTGACCTGCCCGCCGACGCGCAGGGTCAGGTCGCCACCGCCGGTCACTTGCCGGCTGCCATCGGCGGCCACCCGGCCGGTGCTGCCCACCGCCAGGATCAGCCCGGTGCTGCGCGGGTTGACGTAGCTGGCGTAGACCGGCGCCGCCATGGGCGCCAGGGCACCGGCATCACCGCCGACCTCGACCTCCAGGTTGCCGCCGCCCAGGGTGCCGAAGCCGGTGAAGCCGACCATCTGATCGGCACCGCCGGCGCTGTTGGCGGTGTAGGTGCCGAAGTTGATCCACCAGGCCGTGTCCCGCTCCACGCCGCCGCTCAGGTCGTTGCCCTGGCGCCACAGCCAGTTGCCCACGTTGCTGGAGTCGTTGCCGGTGTCGCTGGCCACCGGGCGGCCCGGGGGCAGTTGGTTGGGCAGGGTCACGATGTTGCCGCCGAGGTTCGCCCCGACCTTGATCCGCAGGTTGCCGCCGCCGTCCGGGTACCAGGCCCGGTAGACACTGCTGGCGCCACCGTCCACCAGGGACTCGTAGCCGCCGGCGACGTTGTTCAGCACTTTATGGCCGTTGCCTCCCCGCGCCAGGTTGTAGGGATCGCTGGCCGAGGTGGCGCTGGAGGAGGTGCCGGCGGTGTACACGCCGAACAGCGAATCCATGCTCAGGTTGCCCGCCGCCAGCAGGTCGAGGTCGGCGGCACCGGTGCGCACGACGCTGAACCGGGTGCTGCTGGGCACCAGGGCGTAGGAGTCGCCGACGGCGCAGTAGCTGGGGGTGTTGTCGCACAGCGCAGGGTCACCGAACTCGTCGAAGTTGACCGGCTGGCCGACCATGCTGTCGTCGCCGAAGAAGTCCAGGGAGCCCTCTTCGGTCCAGACATACTGCGCCTGACCGAACATCCCGTAATGGCTGTCCGCCAGGTGCAGGTTGCCGGCCGTGGGCTGGCTCTGCAGCACGCGGCTGTCGGCCGCCGCGGTGTCGGCCCCGGCCACCAGGCGCAGGGACCAGGACTGTGCGCCCTCTGTCAGCATCGGCGCGATGGCCCAGAGCTTGCCCTGGCGCCCGCCGTTTACCGGCCGCAACAGCACCGAGGCCACCCCGCCCGGCAGCTTGATATCGGTGCCCGAAGGAATCAGCGCCCCACGGGACAGCTCTTTGCCACCGTCGAGCACCACCAGGTTACGCGCCCCGGCAACGCCCGGCAGGGGCACGCCCTTGGGCCAGGTCAGGGCATTCACCGCGGTATTGGCGGTCAGCAGGGTGCCGGCCTCCAGCACGCTGCCCGGGTTCAGGGTCAGGCTCTGGTTCAACAGGGTGCCGGCGGCGAACAGCAGCGTACCGTTGCTGTCGCGCACCGCGGCGGCCAGCACCGTGCCCGCCGGCAGCACCAGGCTCTCGCTGAGGGTCGCCGCCACCGGCAGGCGCGTGCCCTGCGGCAGCGTCAGGGCCTTGATCGGCAAGTCGTAGTTGAGGGTGCTGCCCCCAGGGAACAGGGTGCCGTCGGCCAGGGACAGGCCGCCCCCCGGAATCACGATATCGCCACCGGTGAAGTCGATGCCGGCCCGCAAAATCCAGCCATTGTCGTCATCGGTGCCCGGCGGCGGCGCGAAACCATCGTTGATGCTGCCGTAGACGTTCAGGTCGCCACCGGCGCGCAGGCTCAGGCTGCCCACTTCACCGGAGCCGTAGACGTTGTCGTCCTTCTGGGTGTGGGGGTTGAGGCTGGCGTAACGGTAGCCGGACAGGTCCAGGTCGCCCTGCACCACCAGGTCGCCGTCGGCGGTCTTGCTGACGATCTGCACCCCGGGCCGCAGGTGCAAGGCATCGGCGTAGGTGGCGTTGTTCAGGCCGGCCAGCTTGTTGTGCAGCAGGTCGTTGTTCTGCAGCGCAGCGTTGATAAAGGCGGTGCTTTGCAGGTGCTTGGCCTCCAGGTAGGCCTGGGTGATCTCCTGGTAAGGGCGCCCGCTGGCGGTGGCGTCGGTTTTTTCCGGGGCATCGTCGTAGCTGATCATGCCGTTGACCGCGATCGAGCGCGCGCCCTGGATAGCCAGGCGGCCACGGGCATCGATGTCGATGTCATTGCTGCTCTGGTCCGCCTGGACGATGCGCGGCGCGTTCAATTCCAGGGTGCCGCGGCTGCGGCCGTCGTTCTGCCCCGGGGCGCTGCCCGACGCCACATCGGTGCCGTGGCGCAGGTCGATGCGCGCGCCGTCGGCCAGGGTCAGGCGGCCCTGGCCCGAGCTCAGGACCACGCTGGCGCGGTTCGGCGAGTCGATGATCTTGCCGAAGCTGTCGACCCGCAGCGTGCTGCCGTGGGCGTCCAGCAGCGCGCCGCTGTCCAGGGTCAGGCCCTGGCTGGCCGCCAGGTTGATGCTGCCGACCCGAGCGCCACTGGCGTCCACCCGCCCGCTGACCCGCAGGCTGCCATGGTCCAGCGAGACGTTGATGCTGCTGGCCTTGACCCCGTCGCCAATGGTCAGGTCGCCCTGCTTGAGCTGGAAGCTGCGGGCGCCAAAGACCTGCCCCTGGTTCAGGCGCTGGTTGAGGGCGGCGAACTGCTCGTCCAGGCTGCCGCTGCTGCCCAGGTGCTGGGCCTGGATTTCCACCGCGCCGCGGAGGAACGGCACCAGGGTGCCGCCGGCATCGTACTGGCCACTGCTGCCGCCGAGGATGCTGCCCGCCAGGTCGACCCGCCCGGCCGCGCTGTCCAGCGCCACCACCCGCAGCTTGCCGGCCTGGTTGTGGCTGGCCGAAAGATCAATGGTCGAGCCGGCCGCCTGCAGCACGTTGCCGCTGCGGCTTTGCAGCAACACTTCGCCGCCGGCGCCGTATCGGGTCAGGTCGTTGAACGCGATGGCGCGACCGGCCACATCGACCCGCGCCGCGTCGGTCAGCAGCACATCGCCACGGGCGCCCAGGGTCACCTTGCCGCTGGGCAGGACCACGGCGCTGGCCAGACGGATGCTGTCGCCCTGCAGGGACAGTTCCGCGCCCTGGCCATTGGCCGCGCCACGGGGGCCCGCCGAGGCACCGATGTCGATGGCGCCACCGGCGCTGATGCGGTTCACCGAGCCGGCCTCGCCAGTCATCAGCGGGGTGAGGATATTCAGGTTGCCGCCACTGTAGGCAAAGCCGCTGAGCGGGTCGAAGGCGCCCTGGCTCTGGTAGACCGCCAGGCTGCCCTTGTGGTTGGCGGTGATGCGCTGGCTGGCATTCAGGTTGACGTTGGCAAAGCCCAGGGCCAGGCGGTCGAAGTTCTGGGTGGTGCTGGGCTGGGCGAAGGCGCCGTAGCCGAACTCGATGCGCTCGGCGTCAATCTGCAGACGCCCGCTGCCGGTCCCGGCCCCTCCGGCCACCACCGCCCCGGCCGGGGTCACCGCGCCCTGCCAGATCAGGTTGGCGGTGTGGATGCTGGCCACGTCATTGGCCCCGCCCGCGCCGTAGATTGCCGGAGTGGAGAGCATCAGGTTGCTCAGCAGCGACTTGCCGGTCAGCGGGTCGTAGGTGTCCAGGGTGGCGCTGCCGTAGAAGTTGAAACCGTCCCGCGCCGAGAGCTGCAGGGTCTCCAGGGCCGGCGCGCCGAACTGGGTGTCGCCGCGCAGCAGGCGATCCAGCACTTGCTGGGTCAGGGTCATGCCACTGGGCAGGCGGTTGCCCGCCGCCGCGGCCGCCAGGGCTTCGGGGCTGCCGACATTGATGTTGTTCAGGCCCAGGTTCAGGTGACGGGTGCCGTAGCGCACCTGATCACCCAGTTCGAAGGTGTTGTCAGTCAGGGCGACGATGCTGCCTTCGGAATACAGCGCGGTCTGCCCGCTGCAGGGCGCGCTGGCGCAGGAACCGACCTTGATGCCGCCGCTGCTTTGCCCGCCGGCCTGGACCTTGCTGATGACATTGAGCAGGCCATTGGACACCGCCAGCATATTGGCCACCTGGTAGGTGAAGCCGTCCCGGGCGTCATAGCTGGCCTTGCCGCGACCCAGGGTGTTGATGGAGGCGCCCTGCTCCAGGACGATCTCGCCGCTGTTGCTCACCAGGAACACTTCCGGCGCGGCCAGGGTCACGCCTTCGCGCAAGGTGATGGAGCCCTTGGGCGCGTTGATGCCTTCGGCCAGGGTGATGTAGTTGCCGCCCTGGCCGTACTTGACCAGCGTCAGGCCACCGAGCATCAGCCGCGCCGCGCCCAGGGTATTGAGGCTGTCCGCGTCCAGGGTGACGCCGCTGAAGCCGCTGGTGGCCGACTTGCCGGCGGCCACCACTTCAATGCCGCCGCTGCCCATGTTCAAGATCGCCACGGTGCCGCCGTAGCCGCCCTGGGCGGCGTCGAAACGACCGATGCCGCGGAAGGAGAAGGCCTGCGCCCCGGCCCCCGTTTGCAGCGCCAGCTTCAGGGTCTTGGCGTCCACCGGCAGCATCGGCCGGGGCACTCCGAGGCGCGCCGCATCGGCCAGGGCGAACTGGGCGTAGCCGGTTTCGTTGTACTGGGAATAGCGCCGCAGGGTATCGGCCGAGGTCAGGATCAACTGGCTGGCCACGCTGTTGCTGATCCCGGTGTTGGCGATCGACAGGCGCCCGGCGGTGGACCAGGAGCCATTGCGCAGCTGCTGGGCCGCGCTTTCGCTGCCAAGCCCGGCCAAGCCGTTGATTTCGACGCGAAAGGCCCCCGGCATCAGCGCATAGGTGGACGGCATCAGGGTGTAGGTGCCCGCCGCCAGCCCCGGCACGCCACTGCCGATGGTGATCTGCTGGCCGATCAACGGGTCCACCGCGCCGCCTTCCGGTGCCACCGGCGCATAGCCCGGCTGTGCCCCGGGGACGATGGCGTAGATCGGGTTGCTGCCCAGGCCCGGCAGGATGAAGCTGCCGTTGGCGCCGATCTGCACCAGCGGGCTGTAGCGCGCATCGGTGGAACCGCCGCGCCCGGAAATGAACCCGGCCCCCAGCAGCTCGCCGCCACCGGACAGGTCCACGGTGGCATTGGGTTGCACCTGCACCGACTGGCCCCCGAGGATCACCCCGACGCTCAGGTCGCTGTTCTCATTCACCAGGGCGCCCTGGCCGAGGAAGGTCACGGTCTTGCCGTTGTACTTGTAGACCTGACCGTCGACGGTGCCGCCGTAAGGCAATACCAGGCCCTTGCCGCTGACCGAGGTCAGGCTGCCGGGCAGCAACTCCACCTGACTGGCGCCCAGGTTGCCGATCTCGATCAGGCCCAGGGGCGCACGAATCACCCCGCCCTGCTTGATGCTGGCCGCACCCAGTTGCAGGCGGCCGAAGGCCGAGTACGGCACCGCCGGGTCGCCATTTCCGGTGCGGCCGATGGTCAGGGTACGGCTGGGGTCGAAGTTGATGCGGGTGCCGGAGATATCGTTGAGGTAACCGGCAATCACCCGGGCCCCGACCTCGGTGGCCGGGTACAACTGCGCGGCCCGCAGGGTCATGTCGCCCTGGGTCAGCAGCTGGGTGCTGATGCCCTTGGCGATCACATCGACACCGGCCCCGGCGAGGAAACGCATATCGCCCTGGCTGGTCAGTTGCACATGGTCGAAGCCACGGCGCTCGACGTTCAGCAGGCTGTTGTCGGCCTGGCGCAAGGTGCCCTTGCTGCCGAACACCACGTTGCCGCGCACATCGATCAGGTTGGCGCTGGCATTGAACTGCGCCTGGGTGCCCCGTTGCGATGGCGTCCCGGTGGACACCGGGCGCAGGTACTGATCCTTGGCCTCCAGTGGCGCAAGGATGCCCGCCAGCAACAGGTAGGGCGCCGACAGATTGACCCGGGCGTTGGCCGCGGCACTCTCGCTCAGGTTCAGCGCGCCGCTGTACAGGCGCAGGCTCTGGCCCATGTTCAGCGACACATCGCCGTCGAAGCTCAGCAGGCCGTTGCTCAGTAGCGCCAGATTGTCAAAACCGCCGGCCGTGACCTGATCCACCCCGAGGCGGCCATGACCGTACTCCAGGCTGGCGGCTGCGGCGTCGGCACTGGCCGCTAGCCCACTGCCCTGGTGGACCTGGCTGAGCACCAGCTCCCGCGCCTTGAGCACCCGGTCGTTGACCGCGTTCTTGATGTAGTACGGGCTTTCCAGGGCCAGGGACAAGGTGCCCCCCGCCGCGCCGGCGCCCCCGGCCCGGGCGACGAAGCGGCCGTCCAGGTACAGGCCGTTGTTGGAAGCGAAGCTGATGCTGCCACCGTTGCTGGCCACCTGCACCCGGCCCTGGCCGGGAATGTCCAGGGCCGCCTGGGCCCCGGAAGCGTCAAGACGCGCACCGTCGCGCACCACCACAAACAGGTCGCTGGCCTTGGCAATGCCGCTGGCCAGGTCGATCTCGCCGCCGATGGCGATCTTGCCGCCATTGCGCACCTGACCGTAATGACGGCCACGGTTGTCCACCGCGCTCACCGCCCGCGCCGCCACGTCGATCAGCGCCTGCTCGCCGACCCAGATCGAACGCCCGTGGCCGGCGGCATTGGCGGCCTCGGAACTGGCCACCGTCAAACCATCGAGGCTGACGCTGCCGCCCCAGGCATTGAGGGTGCCGTTCATCGTCAGTTGACCGACGCTGCGCAGGTTGATGGCCTGCCCCGGGTCGACACTGATCACCGCGCCCTGCCCCACGGACAACGCCGTGGTGGCCAACTGGGCCGCCGTGGAGTACTGATTGCCGGCGCTCAGGGTCAACCCGGCGCCACGGCGCTGGGTCAGCACGCCCTTGGCCGCGTCTTGCTGGTACAGGTCCGGCAGCCAGGGCTGCAGAACGCTGGCCGGATCGCTGCCAGTGGCACTGCTGCCAGCCTGGGCAGCGAGGCGGTAGACCGGCATCTTGACCTCGACCTGGGCGCCGTCGGCCACCGTCAGGCCTTCATTGCCGGTGATGTCGTAGGCACCGAAACCCTTGTTGAAGAAGTCCCCCGCCAGTTGCAAGGTTCCGGCTGGCGGGGCCACGTCCTTGGCGCCGATCAGCACCTTGTGCGCCTGCAGGGCCAGGGTGCCGCCACCGTTGACTCCATGGCCGCGCAGCTCGCCCTTGAGGTCGAGCTGGCCGTCGGCGGCCAGGGTCACGTCGCCGCCCTTGCCACCGCTGGCCTTGCCGTCATAGCCGAGGCTGGCGCCGGAGCTGGCATCCACCAGGGTGCCGTTGCCCAGGTTGAGGTCGCCGCTGCTGCGCAACGACAGCTTGCCACCGTTGATAAAGGCCAGGCCGCTGCTGTCCGACGGGTCCAGGGCCAGGTTGCTCCAGCGTCCGCTGACATCCAGCTTGACTCCATCGGCCACCTTGACCCGGGCCTGGGCGCCGCCGCTGGGCGCGAGGATCACATCGCCGACCACGAAGTTGCGGTTCACATCCACCTGGTTCAGCACGTTGCCGGCGTTGATGCTGCCGCCGTGGGCCGTGAGGTTGGCGTTGAGCTGGACCTCTGGCCCGAACAGGGTGATATCGCCACCGTGCGCCACCTGCAGCGCGCCGTTGACCTGAATCTGCTGTTTGGCGCCGACCTTGATCGCCCCCAACTGGAAGCCGTTGAGGGTGTCGCTGTCGAGCACCAGCTGGCCCTGGCGGTTGGCCGGCAGGGCTGTGGCGAGGTCCAGGCCGGCGGCAATCTGCTGCTGGTTGGCCTCGATCAGCACCTTGTCCACGGTCGGGCTCAGGGCATAGCGCAGGGTGCCGCTGGCCTTGTTGTAGATCGGCGTGTAGTTGCCAATGATCAGTTGCGCGCGCTGGGCCGCGGCCTTGTGCGATTGCTGGTAGCCGTCGAGGTTGACGTTGGGCGCCTGGGTCTGGCGGTCGCCCTTGAACACTTCGCTGACCAGCTGGCCTTCAAGCACTGCGTTGCCGGTGCCGATCACCAGCTTGCCGGCGTCGCGGCCGACGCTGTAGCCGGCCTCGTAGCGGCGCTGCTGGGCGATCAGCGGGTTGTAGTAGTAATCGGTGCGGCCCCAGCGCGGGCTGCTGTCCACGTAGCCTTTGTAGATGCCGGTGTAGAGCAAATCCCCCGGGGCTCGGGACAGCTCGTACAGGCGCCCGTCAACGCCCTTGAGCCAGGTCTGCTGAATATAGCCGGCCTGCACATCGACGGTGCCGCCGGACAGGTTCAACTGGGCCCCGGACTGGGTCACCACCTCCTTGCCGGTGAAGGTCAGGGTGCCGCCCTGGGCCATCCACTCGCCAATGTTGTGGCCCTGGGTGCCCAGGTAGCCGCCCACTTCCAGCAGGCCGCCGGCGGTGTACCAGCGATCAGTGGCATAGCCGTTGGTACCGGCCGGAACGAACACCAGCTCGCGCAGGTCGACCCAGACGTCGTTGTTGATCAACTGGCCGCTGTCGCGGTTGCCCGCCGAGTCGCGCTGCTCGTTGCCCTGGACGTTGATCTTGATGGTGTTGGACTCCATCGCCACCTTGACCCCGACCGCGCCGGCCACGTCGATCACCGCACCGTCGCGCACCAGGCTGCGCTGCCCGGCACTGACCGCCACCTGGCCACCGGTGGCCAGGGTGATGGAGCCGTTCTGAAAATCCACGGTGCCGCCGCTGACGATCTCCACCCGCGACTGGTCGCTGCGGTCGGCCACGCTGCTCAAGTTGTTGAACGGCCCGCTGATCAGGTTGGTCGGGGTGCCGTCGAGGTTGATCAGGCCATTGTTGCGCTGGCTGTCCAGGGCGGTGTTGCCACTGCTGTCCAGCAGGATCGCGGTGGTGCTGCCCTGCCCCAGGGTCACGCTGCCGGTGCTGTCGCTGGCGGCGTTGAGCAAATGGATGGTGCCGCGGGTGTCCACCGAGGTGCTGGCCAGGGCCACGCCGTTCTGTTGCACCCGGTGCCCGGTCAGGGTGATGTCGCCGGTGGACGCCATGATCAGGCCAGTGTTGCTGACCGTGCCCGCCGTGCTGCCGGGCTTGAGCGAGGTGGCGACCTCGTTGCCCCGTGTCGTCGAGTGTTGGTTGCCGCTGGTGCCGACCCCGCGGCGGATGTAGAAACTGTCGCCGGCCGCCAGGGTGGTCTGGCCCTTGGCGGTGACAATGGTGCCGGCGTTTTCCACTTCCGACCCCAGCAGCAAGGCGTAGCCGCCAGACTCGGTGGAGCTGGCTGCCGGGTGGGTCTGGATCAGCGCGCCGCGCTGCACCTGGACCTTGCCCAGGGCATCGGTGAAGGTCGGCTGGGTGCCGTTGGCGTCCACATAGAGGCCTTGCTTGGTGAACTGCTCGTCGCTGATGGTGGCCGCAGCCGCCACCAGGTTGCGCACGTTGACCTGGCTGGTGCCGCTGAAGATCACTCCGTTGCGGTTCATGATCATCACCGTGCCGGCGCCCTTGATCTGGCCCTGGATCTCGCTGGGCCGACCGTTGGGGTCATTGACCTTGTTCAGCAGCGCCCAGTTGGACTGCTGCTGAAAATCCACGGTGGTGTTGCGCCCGACGTTGAAGGTCTCCCAGTTGAGGATGGCTTTGTCGGCGGTCTGTTCGATGGTCACCGTGGTCTTGCCGCCGGACTGGCTCTGCACCGGCCCCTTGGCGTTGATCCAGCCCTGGGCCAGGCTGTTGTCGACCTTGAGCCCGCCCTGGCCGAGGCCATCGGGAATCTGGCTCACCGTACCAAAGGCCGCCTGACGTGCTGCGGCCTGGGCCGCCTGCTGGGCGGCAATGGCGGCGACGCTGGCGTTGAGATTGCTCAAGGAACGCTGCAACTGCTGGTTGGCCCGGGTCTGCTGGGACAACGACGGAATCCCCGGCACCTGGCCGTTGGTGCGCGCAGCGGTGGCGGCCTGGGACGCGCCCTTGGCGGCGAACCAGCCGGAACTGAAGGCCGTGGCGCCATGGGCACTGCCCGCCACCATCAGCAAGGCAATGGCCTGGGCCAGGGGCTTGAGCCGCAGGCTCGGCAACTCGCCATCAAGGCGCTGGGCTGGGGATTTGACCGGTGGTTTGCAGCGAACCATGACTACTCATCCTTTGTTATGACGCCCACGGGAGCGCGACGCTTGTAGGCTTTGTACGAAAAGCCTTGATACTCGGTGATGCTGCGTTGAAAACGGTCTCGGAATGCTCATTTACAACCCGTAAACTCCGCTTCCTCGACCGTTTTCGCCTTGCCTGACCTTCGTCTCAAATCTTTTCGTACAGAGCCTAGGGCCCAGGGCACGCGTCACTGCTTTAGGGGATAGGCCGTTGGCGCGGAGCGCGACCGAACGGATGTCACGAAAAATTCATCTAGCGGGTGTAATGCAGGCGACGTTGGGCTCCGGCAACGGCCCAAGCCGCTGCCGGAGCCCGCTCACAGTGGCCGGCCGATGCCGTTGCAGACGTTGGGATTGCCGATGCTCAAGGCATTGGTGGCGCTCAGGAAGTTGGAACGCACGGCGGCTTTCCAGGACGGGTGCAAGGGCAGCATGCCCTGAGCCCTGATTGCCTGGTCATTGTTTCGAGCCTCAAGCGCGCCATAGTGGCGAGCCAAGAAGTCACGGACCTGATTGCTTTGAGTGGCATCGGCATAGCACTGGCTGAAGATCAGGTTGGTGTAGCCCAGGATCGGATAGCCACTCTGCGGATAAGGCAAGACGCCCTGTTCCCAGTTCCTGCCGAACACCGGCACCCACTTGTCCGGGTTACTGCGCTCGGCGATGGGAGGCAGCGCAACGCTATTGATGGCATTGACAATGTTGGCCGGCGCCGGCGAGACGCCGGTAATCCTGGCCACCTTGTTCCCGTCATCCAGACCGGCCAGGGTCGGTGCCGCAAGGGCCGGGCTCATGAAGGTGATGGCGCCATCCCAGGCATTCACCGCCGTCATGATGGCGTCACCGCTATTGGCCGCCAGCGCGCCGGCCGGCAGCCCGCCCGAATAGCTGGAATCAAAGTAGGTGGTCACGGCAAAGGTCCCGGTTTCATTGCACTTGGCATTCAGGAAACGCGTGAACAGCTCGGTGAAGCCGCTGCTACCTTTGGGATAAACCACGGTGATCGGGCCGCTACGTGCGGAACCCTGGATCCACTCCCAGCGGGACAGACGCCCCGAGAACACCCCACACAAGGTGTCGATGCTCAGGTCCAGTTCATGGCTGCCGGGCTTGTTGAACGGAATTGCAACGCTCGTGGCTGCCGAAGGCACCTGGATCAGCTTGCCGAACTGCGCCTGATAGGCCAAGGCGTAGTTGCTCAGTTCCACCGCGCTCAGCCTCGACTCACTGGCCACCCAGTGCACGGTCTTGGGGGCTGCGCCAGGCACCAGCACGCTGTAGTTGTTCTGTAGAAAAGCCACCTTGTCCCGGCCCTGATCCGCGCCAATGTAGGGCGCAAACCCCGCGGTCAACACCCCGGCGGTCTGATACAGCGGCCGGGTAAAGGTCGAGCCTCCACCGTTGATATCCGCCTGGGCCTGCTGGACGCAGAACGCGCCGTATAACAGTGAAGCGATCAACCATTGAGCTTTGGGCATGACAAGACTCCTGTCCTATCCGGTGATGTCACTGGCCGTTCGGAGGGCGTAAGCCCGCTGGATGCGCGCTCTGAACAGATGCTGGATGAAAAAAATCAGCAACGGCCGAAACCGTTGCTGATCGGGTGTTGCCGCTCGGTGGGGTTCGCCGTTACAGCGGACGACCGATGTTGTTGCAGACGTTGGTGTTGCCGATGCTCAGGGTGTTGGAAGCGGTCACGAAGGTGGTGCGGATCGCGGTTTTCCAAGCGGTAGGCAGTGGTACGAAACGGTTGGCGGTGATGGCCGCGTCGTTGTTGGTGGTCGCGCCGTAGTGACGGGCGAAGAAGTCACGCACCTGGCCGCTCTGAGTGGCGTCGGCATAGCACTGGCTGAAGATCAGGTTGGTGAAGCCCAGGATTGGGTAGCCAGTATCGGGATAAGGCACGGTGCCGGTTGCGCCGGCCTTGCCGAAGACAGGTACCCACTTGTCCGGATTGCCGCGATCGGCCGCAGCTGGAACCGGAACGCCACCGATGGCGGCGGAAACGTTGGCAGGTGCAGGCGAAACGCCGGCCACCTTGGCCACCTTGGTGGCGTCGTCCAGACCGGCCAGGCTCGGCGCGGCGTAGTCCGGGCTCATGTAGGTGATGCGGCCGTCGCCGGCGTTCAGGGCATCCATCACGCCTTGGCTGCCCACAGCGGCCACAGCGCCGGCAGGCAGGCCACCGGTGTAGCTGGTAGCGAAGTTGGTGGTCACGCCGAAGGTGCCGGTCTCGGCGCATTTGGCGTTCAGGAAGCGGGTGAACAGCTCGGTGGTGCCGCTGCTTTCGTTGCGGTAAACCACGGTGATGGTGCCAGTACGGCCTGAACCGGCGATCTGGCTCCAGTCGGAAACACGGCCGGAGAACACGCCGCACAGGTCATTGACGCTCAGGTTGACCGCAGCAGTGCCGGCCTTGTTGAACGGAATGGCTACCGAGGTGGCCACCGAAGGCACCTGGATCAGTTTGCCCCAGGCCGCTTCGTGACCGGTGGCGTAGGCGCTCAACTCAGCAGCGCTGAGCTTGGAGTCGCTACCCGCCCAGTGCACGTTCTTGCCGGTAGTGCCGGCCACGAACTTGGTGTAGTCGTTGTTCAGGAAGGCAGCCTTGCCGTTGCCGCTGCCTACGCCGATGTAGGGAGCGAAGCCGGCGGTCAGTACGCCAGCGGTCTGGTACAGCGGTTGTGGCAGGGTGGCGCCACCGCCGTTGATATCAGCCAGAGCAGCCTGTGCCGAGCACAGGGCAGCCAGGGTCAGGGATGCCGCGAGAACGTTGCGCTTAAACATGAAGAATCTCCTTTCGTCGTGTTCGTACGTTGGGTGAATAGCTCTTGCATGACGCCATGGCACTCGGGCCAGAAGCCTTGATCCAGAGGGCTTGAGGGGTGAGGCCATGGAGAGAGAAGTTCGCAGCTTCCGGTGACAGATAAAGGAAAAAACCTCGGGAGAAACCGACTGTTTTGGCAAAAGATTCTCGGGTGTTTGGCGCCGTTTTCCGGGCCTTTCCCGGGTCGCTGAGCGCCAGTCTGTCCGAGCTGGCGCCGGCATCGCTCTGCAAGCGCCGAAGCGGGTGCAGACAGCGCCGGAACATGACAGAACAAGGAACCCGAGCTTGGCCGATTGCCAGGTCGGGAGTGAGGCAGGCCGCGTGAAATTTTCTGGCTGCCCTGCCCTGCGCTTCGGAGCACACCTTCGCTACGCCCCTCGTAGGAGCCGGCTTGCCGGCGAAGGGGCTCGCGAGACCTGCATCGCCGGGGCCGACGCCTTCGCTGGCAAGCCAGCGCCTACGGACCGGACCGGACGCGGTCAGGTCAGGTCGGGATGTGCGGTTCAGGTCACCAGCTGGTTGATCTCGATGATCGGCAGCATCACCGCCATCACGATCACCAGCACCACACCCCCCATGACCACGATCATCAGCGGTTCGAGCAACGCGGTCATACCCATGGCCCGGCGTTCGATATCCCGCGACAGGGTCAGGGCCGCCCGCTCCAGCATCGGCGGCAAGGCCCCGGTCTTTTCACCACTGGCGATCAAGTGGATCAGCACCGGCGGGAAGACTTTCTCCACCCGCAGCGCAGCCGCTAGGTTGGCCCCCTCGCGCACCTTGGCCGTGGCCTCGCTGACGCTCTGGCTCAGGCGGTCGTTGGACAGGGTCTGGCGCGCCGCGTCCAGGGCCCGCAGCAGCGGCACCCCGGCGCCACTGAGAATCGCCAGGGTCGAGGCGAAACGCGCGGTGTTCAACCCCAGGACAAAACGCCCGAACAGCGGCAGGCGCAGAATCCGGCTGTGCCAGCTCAAGCGTGCCCGGGGATTGCGCAGGTACAGCCGCCACCCCCAG
>NZ_JAFGYX010000218.1:0-241 GCF_017491625.1 Pseudomonas sp. 50_B | reverse complement strand
TTCATCACGCTGCCCAAGTCCGGGTTCTTCACGCCCCAGATATCAGCGGTGAAGATGTCCAGCTTGAAGGCGAACAGGGCAATCAGCACGAACAGCAGCAGCGGCACTACTTTGGCCACCGTGGTCAATTGGTTGATGAACGCCGCCTCCTTGATCCCACGCAGCACCAAAAAGTGCACGGCCCACAGCAGCAATGACGCACAACCGATGGCCACCGGGGTATTGCCCTGGCCGAACACCG
>NZ_JAFGYX010000217.1:0-241 GCF_017491625.1 Pseudomonas sp. 50_B | reverse complement strand
CGATCTTCGGCGAGGGCAACACCCCGGCCGCGGTGATCGGCGCCTCGGTGCTGCTCTGGGCCGTGCACTTCCTGGTGCTGCGCGGGATCAAGGAAGCGGCCTTCATCAACCTGGTGACCACGGTGGCGAAGATTGTGCCGCTGGTGATGTTCATCGTCATTGCGGCCGTGGCGTTCAAGGCCGACATCTTCACCCGCGATATCTGGGGCCGTAGCAATCCGAATTTTGGCGGGGTGATGGA
>NZ_JAFGYX010000216.1:0-242 GCF_017491625.1 Pseudomonas sp. 50_B | reverse complement strand
CCTTGCCGGTGTCCTTGTTCAGGGCCACCAGCTTGGCGTCCAGGGTGCCGAAGAACACCAGGTCGCCGTACAGCGCCACGCCGCGGTTGATCACGTCGCAGCACGGGCGGATGTCGTCCGGCAGGCGGTGGTTGTAGGTCCACAGGCGTTTGCCGGTCTTGGCGTCGAGGGCGAATACCCGCGAGTAGGAGCCGGTGACGTAGACCACGCCGTCGCGGACGATGGCCTGGGATTCCTGGCCG
>NZ_JAFGYX010000215.1:0-242 GCF_017491625.1 Pseudomonas sp. 50_B | reverse complement strand
CGCGCACCGCCAGCAGCACTGCGTAGGCCGCGGACCACAGGTAGGGCACCAGGATCATCGAGGTGGCGAGGTAGATCAGCGACAGGTAGGTGCTGGCCGAGAACAGAGTGATGACCAGGAAGATCTGGATCATCACGTTGGTCAGCCACAGGGCATTGACCGGCACATGGTTGGCGTTCTCCTTCTTCAGGAACGCTGGCATGGTCCGGTCCCGGGCGGTCGCGTAGAGAATCTCCGCGCAC
>NZ_JAFGYX010000214.1:0-242 GCF_017491625.1 Pseudomonas sp. 50_B | reverse complement strand
CGGCCAGCAGGCCCAGCCGCTGATCAAGGACGGGGTGATGTACATGACCGGCTCCTACTCGCGGGTGTTCGCGGTGGACGCGCGCACCGGCAAGAAGCTCTGGCAGTACGATGCGCGCCTGCCGGACAACATTCGCCCGTGCTGCGACGTGGTCAACCGGGGCGCGGCGATCTACGGCGACAAGATCTACTTCGGCACCCTCGACGCCCGGGTCATCGCCCTGGACAAGAACACCGGCAAGG
>NZ_JAFGYX010000213.1:0-242 GCF_017491625.1 Pseudomonas sp. 50_B | reverse complement strand
CCTTGCCGGTGTTCTTGTCCAGGGCGATGACCCGGGCGTCGAGGGTGCCGAAGTAGATCTTGTCGCCGTAGATCGCCGCGCCCCGGTTGACCACGTCGCAGCACGGGCGAATGTTGTCCGGCAGGCGGTGGTTGTAGGTCCACAGGCGTTTGCCGGTCTTGGCGTCGAGGGCGAATACCCGCGAGTAGGAGCCGGTGACGTAGACCACGCCGTCGCGGACGATGGCCTGGGATTCCTGGCCG
>NZ_JAFGYX010000212.1:0-243 GCF_017491625.1 Pseudomonas sp. 50_B | reverse complement strand
CCTGGTGCTGGTGAACGTGCTGTCCCTGGGGATCATGACCCAGCCGGAACTGGCCAAGCTGCAGAACCCGTCCATGGCTGCCGTGCTGGAGCATGTGGTGGGCCACTGGGGCGCGGTGCTGATCAGCATTGGCCTGGCGATTTCCCTGCTGGGGGCGCTGTTGTCCTGGGCCCTGCTGTGCGCGGAGATTCTCTACGCGACCGCCCGGGACCGGACCATGCCAGCGTTCCTGAAGAAGGAGAA
>NZ_JAFGYX010000211.1:0-243 GCF_017491625.1 Pseudomonas sp. 50_B | reverse complement strand
GCTGGTGCTGGTGAATGTGCTGTCCCTGGGGATCATGAGCCAGCCGGAGCTGGCCAAGCTGCAGAACCCTTCCCTGGCAGCAGTGCTGGAACATATCGTCGGCCCCTGGGGCGCCTTGCTGATCAGCGTCGGCCTGATCATCTCGCTGCTGGGAGCGCTGCTGTCCTGGGTGCTGCTGTGTGCGGAGATCATGTTCGCCGCGGCCAAGGACCACACCATGCCGGAGTTCCTGCGCCGCGAGAA
>NZ_JAFGYX010000210.1:0-244 GCF_017491625.1 Pseudomonas sp. 50_B | reverse complement strand
ATCCAGTAGCCCCAGGCGGACGAGAAACCCATGTAGTCGCCGAATCCGGCCTTGGCGTAGGCATATACACCACCGTCCAGATCAGGTTTGCGATTGGCCAGGGTCTGGAAGACAAATGCCAGGGTCAGCATGCCCACAGCGGTAATTCCCCAGCCGATCAGCACCGCACCGGCATCGGCCCGGGCGGCCATGTTCTGCGGCAGGGAAAAGATCCCACCGCCAATCATGGAACCCACGACCAGAG
>NZ_JAFGYX010000209.1:0-244 GCF_017491625.1 Pseudomonas sp. 50_B | reverse complement strand
CAAAATTCGGATTGCTACGGCCCCAGATATCGCGGGTGAAGATGTCGGCCTTGAACGCCACGGCCGCAATGACGATGAACATCACCAGCGGCACAATCTTCGCCACCGTGGTCAATTGGTTGATGAAGGCCGCTTCCTTGATCCCGCGCAGCACCAGGAAGTGCACGGCCCAGAGCAGCACCGAGGCGCCGATCACCGCGGCCGGGGTGTTGCCCTCGCCGAAGATCGGGAAGAAATAGCCCAA
>NZ_JAFGYX010000022.1:31010-114049 GCF_017491625.1 Pseudomonas sp. 50_B | reverse complement strand
CTACATACAGTTCCCCCACCACCCCCGTGGGCAAGGGCTCGCGGCGTGCGTCCAGCACATAGAGTTGCAGGTCGGGAATCCGTCGGCCGATGGGGCTGCTGCCCACCCATTGCGCGTCCGCCGCCTGCAACGGCCGGTAGGTCACGTGCACCGTGGTTTCGGTGATGCCGTACATGTTCACCAGCTGCGTGCCGACGTTCTCCAGCCGGGCGTACCAGGGCTTGAGCATCCCCGGCTCCAGGGCTTCGCCGCCGAAGATCACCTGGCGCAGGGAGTGCTTGAGCCCGCTCTGGCCCTGGGCCGCAATCAGCGAGCGGAAGGCACTGGGGGTCTGGTTGAGGATGCTCACCCGGGCCTCGCACAACAGTGCGTAGCAAGCTTGCGGGGAACGGCTGACGACCTGGGGCACCACCAGCAACTGGCCGCCATGGATCAGGGCGCCCCAGATCTCCCACACCGAGAAGTCGAAGGCGAAGGAATGGAACAGCGCCCAGACGTCGCGCCAGTTGAAATCGAACCAGTCGCGGGTGGCGGAAAACAGCCGGGCGACGTTGCGGTGTTCCACCATCACGCCCTTGGGCAGACCGGTGGAGCCGGAGGTGTAGATCACATAGGCCAGGTTGGCCGGGGTCAGCCCCGGCACGTCGGGGTTGTCCGCGGACTCGTGGGCCAGGGTGCGGCTGTCGAGGTCGATCAGCGGCACCCGCAGGTCGGCCACCAGGGCCTGGGTATCGGCCTGCACCAGCAGCGCCACCGGGGCGCTGTCCTCCAGGGTGTAGGCGATGCGTTCCCGGGGAGCGGCCGGGTCGATGGGCACATAGGCCCCACCGGCCTTGAGGATGCCCAACAGGCCGATGATCATTTCCGGGCCGCGCTCGACGCAGATCGCCACGCGCTGGTCCGCACGCACCCCCAGCGCCAGCAAGCGATGGGCCACCTGATTGGCGCGGCGGTTGAGCTCGCCGTAACTCAGGCGCTGCGCCTGGAAAAGCAGCGCCGGCGCCTCGGGCTGGACCCGGGCCTGGGCCTCCACCTGCTGATGGATCAGCGGGCTGTCGGGGTACTGCCCCAGGGGTGTGTTCAGGCCCTGCAACAGGTAACGCCGCTCGCTGGCCGGGAGCATTTCCAGGCTGTACAACGGCGCCTCGGGGTTTGCCTGCAGGGCCAGGGCCAGGCTTTCCAGGGTGGTCAGCAGGTAGCCGCTGATGCGCTCGGCCCCCAGGCTGGCGTCCACCAGGGCGGTGATCTGCAGGTCCTCGCCCAGATCGTCGATGTTGACGGTCAGCGGGTAGTTGGTGCGCTCCTGGGCACCCAGCACCAGGATGCCCGGCACCAGCTCCTGGACCTGGTCGCCATCGGCCCGGTGGCTGTGGCGGTAATTGAGCATGGCGCTGAACAGCGGGGTCGGCGCACTGACTGCGCTGCAACGCTGGGCCAGGGCCAGGGAGGCGTGCTCATGGGCCAGCAAGGCGCTCAGCCGAGCATGGGTCGCCAGCACCCCGGCGCGCACGCCTTGCGCTCCCACATCCACCCGCAGCGGCAGGGTGTTGATGAACATGCCCAGGGCCCGCTCACCGCCCTCGCCCACCTCCATGCGCCCCAGCAACACGGTGCCGAACACCACCGCCTCGCGCCCGGACAGCTGGCCCAGGACCCGGCCCAGGGCCAGGTGCATCAGGCTTGCCACACTCACCCCCAGTTGCCGGGCCTGGCTGCGCAGGCGTTGGCTGAGCTGGCGCTCCAGAGGCAGCCGGTGTTCTTCAATGCGGCCGGTTGCGCCCTGCACATCCCCCAGGCCGAACGGCAGGGTCGGCTCATCGATATCCCCGAGCATCTCGCGGAAGAAGGCGGCGTGGCGCTCCTCGCTCTGCCCCAGGCGGGCCTGGGCCAGGTGGTTGCGAAACGGCACCGGCAGCGGCAACTGCTCGCGCTGGCCCAGCAGACAGGCCCGGATTTCCTGGCGCACCACATCCAGGGCGGCGTGGTCCAGGGCCATGTGATGGAACAGCAGCAACGCCACCTGGCGCGAGTTGACCGGGTCCTCGGCGTGCACCAGGCGCAACAGCGGCGCCTGACGCAGGTCCAGGCGGAAATGCCGGGAATCGTAGTGCTGCTGCAACTGGGCCAGGGCATCGCCCCCGGCGGCGTCCAGCGGCAGTGCTTCACACTGCAGCGGCGCCTGGCGCAGGACCACCTGCAGCGGTTCATCGAGGCGTTCCCAGACGATCGCGGTGCGCAGGATGTCGTGGCGCTCGATCACCCATTGCAAGGCCTCGGCAAAGGCCTGCAGCCGTTGTCGGTCGGCAAAGGCGAAATGCGCCTGGAGCACATAGGGATCGCCCTGGGGCGCGGACAGGTAGTGATAGAGCATGCCTTCCTGCAGCGGCGCCAGGGGGTAGATGTCCTGCACATTGGCGGCGCCCCCCGGCACGCCGGCAACGATGCGGTCGATGGCCGGCTGCTCCAGTGACACCAGGGGCAGCATGTCCGGGGTGATCCTGAAGGCCGGGCTCAGCCAGTGGCCGCCCTGTTCGCTCACCTGCTGCAGAAGCTGCGCCTTGTGCTGGATCAGGCTGTCCCAGAGTGCGTCGTCCAGGGCCTCGTCATCGCCCTGCACCAGCAGATCCTCGCCGTCCCGTTGAAGACGGATCGCGAGGGTCGAAAGAACGGCCATCAATTCGCTGAACTGCATGTCGTAACCTGCCTGGGAATTCGGAAATGGTTGAAGAGAACGTCCTTGTTTCAGATGCAACCTTTCAGAGGCGGCGCAGGGCCCGAGCGCTCAGCGGCCAACGGCCAGCGGCTCGGGCAAACGCCGCAGGCACTGATCCCGCCAGGGCTCCCGGCAGCCTGGAAACGCTAAAACATCCGTCCTTGAGTGTCTGACATGGGAAGCCAGGACATGCCCCGGCGCTGTCCCGGCCTCCGTCCTGTGGCGCCCCTGCAAGGCCGAAGATGGGCTCAGAGGCGCCGCTGGCGCTTGAGCTGGGGAATGGTGGTGACGGGAATCTCCAGGCGCTGCAACTGGCACTGGGTATGGGCCGCCAGGGCCGCCAGGGTCGGCTGGCTGAACAGCAGCCGGGCATCGGCATGCAGGCCCTCCTGGCGCATGCGCGCCACCAGGCTGACCGCCAGCAGCGAGTGCCCGCCCAGTTCGAAGAAATGGTCATGGCGCCCCACCCGCTCGACCTGCAGCACCTCGGCCCAGAGCCGCGCCAGGGTCGTTTCCAGCTCGCCCTGGGGCGCCTCGAACTCGCGGCTCAGCACTGCGTCCACCCCGGGTTCCGGCAACGCCTTGCGGTCCAGCTTGCCGTTGGCGCTCAGGGGCAGCGATGCCAGCCGCACATAGGCGGCCGGCACCATGTACTCCGGCAACTGCTCAAGGACATGGGCCCGCAGTGCCTCGATACCCGGCGGCGCCTGGTCCGGGTGCAGGCTGAAATAGGCCACCAGACGCTCATCGCGCATCAGCACCGCCACCTCGCGCAGGGCCGGGTGTTGCGCCAGCCGTGCCTCGATCTCCCCCAGCTCCAGGCGCAACCCGCGCAGCTTGACCTGGAAGTCGTTGCGGCCGAGGAACTCCAGGTCGCCGTCGGCGTTGTAGCGCACCAGATCGCCGCTGCGGTACAGGCGGTCACCGGCCACGAAGGGGCTGTCGATAAAGCGCTCGGCCTGCAACTGCGGCAAGCCCAGGTAGCCCCGGGCCACGCCGACGCCGCCAATATGCAACTGGCCGCTGACCCCCAGGGGCACCGGCTGGTCATGGGCATCGAGCACATACAGCCGGGTATTGGTAATGGCCCGGCCGATGGGCAACTGCACCGGCGGTACAGGGGCCCCGGGTTCCAGGGTCCAGGCACTGCTGTCCACCGTGGCCTCGGTGGGGCCGTAGACGTTATGCAACCGGGCCTTGGGCAGGCGCCGCTGGAACAGCCGGGCGATGGCCTCGGTGAGCTCGCCACCACCGCAGAAAACGTCGGTCAGGCTGTGGCACTGTCCGCTCTCCTCCAGTTGCAGGAACTGCAGGAGCATCGCCGGCACGAACTTGATCATGGTCACCTGCTGCGCTTGCACCAACTGCGCCAGGTAGCCCGGATCACGCTGGCCGTCGGGCCGCGCCAGCAGCAGGCGCATGCCGCTGACCAGGGGCCAGAACAGCTCCCACACCGAGCCGTCGAAACTGAACGGGGCCTTTTGCAGCAAGGTGCCGCCCGGACATGGCCCACACAGTCGCGAACTCCAGTGCATCAGGTTGCCCAGGCCACGGTGCTCCACCATCACCCCCTTGGGGTTGCCGGTGGAGCCCGAGGTGTAGATCACATAGGCCAGGTGCCTGACCCCGAGCCCCGGCACCACAGGGTCATCCTGGCCCGGGTGCTGCCAGTGGTCGCGGTCGAAATCGATCAGCGGCACGGCCTGGGCCTGCAGCAGCGCCCGGGTGGGCTGGTGCACCAGCACCGCCAGTGGCTGGCTGTCATTGATCAGGAAGCTCAACCGCTCCGGCGGGTACTCCGGGTCCAGGGGCACATAGGCGCCACCGGCCTTGAGGATGCCCAGCAGGCCGATGAGCATTTCCAGGCCGCGCTCCACGCACAGCCCGACCCGCACGTCCGGCCCCACCCCTTGCTCGCGCAAGTGATGGGCCAGCTGATTGGCCCGCTGGTTGAGCTGGGCGTAGCTCAGGCATTGCTCGCCGGCCTGCAGGGCAATCGCCTGGGGCGTGCGGCGGACCTGGGCTTCGAACAGCCCGTGCAGGGTCAGCTCGCTGGGGTAGTCGGACGCGGTGGCGTTGAACGCCAGCATCTGCTGCCGATACTCCGCCGCCGGCAGGATGGACAGGCTCTGCAGCAGGGTCTGCGGTGCCTGTTCCAAGGCCTGGACCAGCCCCTCCAGGGCGCAGCTCAGGTAGTCCAGCAGACGCTGCGCGCCGATCCGCCTGGGCGCCCGGACTCCCAGGCGAAAGCCCGGTTGCAGGTCGTCCACCGCCAGCATCAAGGGGTAGCTGAGCACTTCTTCGCTGCTCAGCCATTGCGCCCCCGGCACCCCTTGCAACAGGGCCTGGGCGTCGGCGGCGACGTTGTGCCGGTAGTTGAGCAAGGCATTGAACAGTGGCGTCGGCGCCGCCACGCCGCTGCAACGCTGAGCCAGGGACAGGGGCCCCTGCTCATGGGCCAGCAGCGCGCTGAGGCGTTCCTGGGTCTGGCGCAACCCGGCCGCCACCGTCAGCCCCGCCAGTTCCAGACGCAGCGGCAAGGTGTTGATGAACATGCCCAGGGCCCGGTCCGCTCCCGCACCGGCCTGCAAGCGACCCAGCAGTACCGTGCCGAACAGCAGGTCCTCGCGGCCGCTGGAGCGCCCCAGCACCAGGCCCCAGGCCAGGTGGAACAGGCTGGCGGCACTGACCCCGAACTGCCGCACCTGATGACGCAGGCGCAGGCTCAAGTCGTGATCCAGCAGAGCACTGGCATGTTGCTGATCCAGCGGCTCGCCCGCACGCTCCTGCCACTCGAAGGCCAGGGTCGGCTGGTCCACCTGGGCCAGGTATTCACGGAAGAACGCAGCATGAGAGGCCTGTCCCATCCGCGTGCGGGCCACGTAGTCACGGTAGGCGAAGGCCGGCGCCAGCGGCTGTTGCCGGCCGTTCATGTGGTCGGCGATTTCCGCCATCAGCAGGGCCGTGGACGTGGCATCGTTGACCAGATGATGAAAGCGCAGCAGCGCGAGCCAGCGCTGGTTCGGCCGGTCCTCGGCCCAGGCCAGGGCCAGCAGCGGTGCCTGGCGGATATCCAGCGGGTTGTGCCGCGGGTGGTAATGCTCGCGCAACTGCTCCGCCAGCGAGCCGCCCTCGGCCGCCGGCTGCCACTGCTCCACCGGCAACCGGGCCTGGCGCCAGACCACCTGCAGCGGCTGCTCTGCCGCGTCCCAGACCAGGCTGGTGCGCAGAATGTCGTGGCGCTCGATCACCGCCTGCAAGGCCTGGGCGAAGGCGTCCAGGTCCTCGCGACGGGAAAAGGCCAGCAGCGCGTGCTGCTGGTACGGGTCATGCGCGGCAAAGGTCATGTGGTGGTAGAGCAAGCCCTCCTGCAGCGGCGCCAGGGGATAGATGTCCTGCACGTTGCTCACACCACCGGGAACCTGGGCCAGCACCCGGTCGATGCTTGCCTGGTCCAGGTCCACCAGGGTCAGCATCTGCGGGGTGATGTGCCGGCAATCGGCAGGTATGCCATTGGCCGGGATTTCCACGTCCTGCCGGCCCTCCACCGCCGCGGCCAGGCTGGCCAGGGTCGGCTGGCCGAACAGCACCCGCACATCGGCATGCAGCCCCTGCTCCTGCATGCGCTGGATCAGTTCCAGGGCCAGCAACGAATGGCCGCCCAGTTCAAAGAAATGGTCATGGCGACCCACCTGTTGCACCTGC
Organism: Pseudomonas sp. 50_B; assembly: GCF_017491625.1. Lineage (NCBI taxonomy): Bacteria > Pseudomonadati > Pseudomonadota > Gammaproteobacteria > Pseudomonadales > Pseudomonadaceae > Pseudomonas > Pseudomonas sp. 50_B. The sequence goes on along the minus strand of NZ_JAFGYX010000022.1, from coordinate 107,631 downwards.
AGCACCTGGGCCCAGAGCTGGGCCAGGGTGGTTTCCAACGGGCCCTGGGGGGCCTGGTACTCGCGGCTGACCAGGGCCTCGGGCCCGGGTGCGGGCAAGGCCTGGCGGTCCAGCTTGCCGTTGGCGGTGAGGGGCAATGCCTCGAGCCGTACATAGGCCACGGGCACCAGGGCGTCGGGCAACTGCCGGCGCAGGAAGTCCCGCAGGTCACTGATCGGCACGGCCTCGCGGGCGGTGAACCAGGCCACCAACTGGCCGTCCCGGGCCTGGACCAGCACCTCCTGCAGCGCGGGATGGGCGCCCAGGCGGGTTTCGATTTCTCCCAGCTCGACGCGCTGGCCACGGATCTTCACCTGATCGTCATTGCGCCCCAGGTACTCCAGGCGGCCGTCCTCCAGCCAGCGAGCCAGATCGCCGGTGCGGTACATGCGCGCACCGGGCCGGTCGCTAAAGGGATCGTCGAGGAAACGCCCGGCCGTCAGCTCGTCGCGATTGAGGTAGCCCCGGGCCACCCCGTGGCCACCGATATAGAGTTCGCCGGCAATGCCGATGGGCAGCGGGCGTTGGCGCTCATCCAGCAGATAGACCCGGGTATTGGCGATGGGCCGGCCGATATGCAGCGGCTGCCCGGCCTCGATGCTCCCGGAGGTGGCCACCACCGTGGCTTCGGTGGGGCCGTAGTTGTTGATCAGGGCAAAGCGCTGTGGCTCGGGTAACTGGCGCAGGCGATCGCCACCGATCAACAGGGTGCGCAGGGTCGGATGACCGAGCCGCTGGCTCAAGGCGTACTCGGCCACCGGCGTGGGCAGGAAGCTCACCTGCAGCGGCTGGGCCCGCCACCAGGCGAGCAACCCATTGAGGTCTTCGGGGCCGTCACTGGCCGGGGCCAGGTGCAGGGTCGCCCCGGCGCACAGGGCCGGCCAGACTTCCCAGGCCATGGCATCGAAACCGAAGCCGGCCAGGCAGGAGGTGTGGCTGCCGGCCTGCAGCTCGAAGGCCCGGCAATGCCAGTCCACCAGGGCGGACAGGCTCTGGTGTTCCACCATCACGCCCTTGGGCAAACCGCTGGAGCCGGAGGTGTAGATCACGTAGGCCAGGTGCTGCGCCGTCAGCCCGGGCACCTGGGGACCGGGCGCCGAGCCTGACTGCCATTGCTGATCGTCCAGCTCGATCAGCGGCACTGCCAGGCTCGGCAGGCGCTCGCGCAAACCGGCCTGGGTCAGCAGCGCCACCGGCTCGCAGTCCTCCAGCAGGTAGGCCAGTCGCTCAGGGGGATACGCCGGGTCCAGCGGCACGTAACAAGCACCGGCCTTGAGGATCGCCAACAGGCCGACCAGGGTCTCCAGGCTGCGTCGGGCCAGGATCGCCACCCGCTGATCGGGACCGACCCCAAGCCCTTGCAGGTGCAGGGCCAGGGCATTGGCCCGGCGGTTGAGCTGGTCGTAACTCAGCTGCTGGCCCTGGGCAACCAGGGCCACGGCGCTTGGAGTGCGCTGGGCCCAGGCCTCGACCCGCTTGTGGATGCGCTGCTCGGCAGCCAGCGGCTGGCGGGTGGCGTTCCACCCTTGCAAACGCGCGTTCTGCTCTGCGCTGAGCAGCGAAAACTGCTGCACCGGCAAGGCCACGTTCGCCAACCCCTGCTCCAGCACATGGATCAGGCAAGCGGCCAGGGCCTCGATCTCATGGGGCTGGAAATACCCCGTGTCGTAGACGTAATGCATCCAGGCGTTGTCGTCGAAACGGTTGCTGCGCAGGTGGATGGCCAGGGGCGTCGGCTCGTGGCGATTGGAAACTTTCACCGACGAGGCCACGGCATCGCCGTAGCGGTATTGCAGGTCCTCCAGTTCATAGGACAGGGTCAGTTCGAACAATTGCCCGCGGTCTTCACGCAGCAGGCCGAGGGCGCGATTGAGCTCGCTCAGGGGAAAGCGCTGATGACGATAATCCTGCTTGAGCACGTCCCGCACCGCCGCCACCAGCGCCTCGAAACTCAGCTCGCGGCCGAAGTCCATGTGCACCGCACTGACTTGGGTGAAACAGCCCAGGGTCACCTTGAAGGCGGCGTTGGGCCGGTTCAGCACCGGCATGCCCAGGACCCAGTGGTCGCGCTGGCCGGTGCGGGCGAAATACACATGCAAGGCCGCCAGCAGCACGTGGAAGGCCGAAGCCCCGGTGCTTGTGCCCAGGGCTTTCATCCGCTCATGCAGGGCTGCGGGAAAGGCCTGCACCAGGGTCGCCCCGGGCGTCCCGGCTTCCTGGCCCGGACGATGGCGCGGGCGCAGCAGCGGCTCCGGCAGGCTCTGGTACTTGGCCAGCCAGTAGTCCCGGTCGCGGGCATAACGGCTGGACTGCTGGTAGCGCGCGTCGTCCTCGATGAAATCGACAAAGGACGGTGCGCCAGGGCCGGGCTGCTCGCCCCGCACCAGGGCGCTGTAGAGGCTACCCAAGGACTGGGACAACTGGGCAAAGCCCCAACCGTCGAGGATCAGGTGATGGGCCTCGGCTTGCATCAGGTGATGCTCGGGGCTCAGGCGAAACAGCGAGAAGCGGCACAGGCGTTCGCCACTGAGTTTGAACGGCTGCTGCATCTGCCAGTGAATCCGCGCCAGGGCAGCGGCCAGCGGGTCGGCCTCGGCGGACAAGTCGTGAAATGCCAACTGCACCGGCCAGTCGCGGTCGAAGTACTGCAACGGCAGGCCGTCGCTGCTGCCCTCCAGGGACAGCACCGTGCGCAGCACATCATGCTTGCGCACCAGCGCCTCCACCGTGCGCTGCATCAGCTCGGGCTGGAGCGGTCCCTTGAGGTCGGCATAGCCGCCGATGTTGTACAGCGGCGAGTCACCGCGGCTCAGTTGATCGAGCCAGATATCCCGTTGCCCGGTGGTCAGCGGCAAGCCTTGGGCCAGCCCCGCCCCGGCGCTCATGCCATCACCGGTGCTGAACGTCCAGCAGGCAGCGCACCGTGGATGACAAGGGTGATTGGCGCGACCAGATCGGCCACGGCAAAGGCAGAAAAACGCGTCATAAGATCCTTCTCATGTGATGGGCCCGGGCACCAGCGTCCGCGGATTTAAGCATCGGCCCCACACCCTGTATGTCACCCGAAACCCGGACATTCCCGAGCCCTGTCGGAGCAGGCTCAAGGCCTTGAGAACGGCTCTGGCAGGCCGCCAGGCAAGCCCCCGCGCAGGCACCGTCAGCGCCGGGACGCTGCTGCGGATCGGCTGAAATAGCTGTAGGACATTGACCACCCGTACATGAGGCTCCTGGCCTCGCCTGCCTTGCCGTCAAGGCCTGATGAGCCTGTGCCGGCAGCGCCTTGCACAACCGCGAGGACGAACGCCAGCGGGGATTGCGCGCCTGTTGCCGACCCACGGGGACAGCCCGGCAGCGCTCTGATGCGGCCTGCCTGTCCCGGTTTACCCCTACAGACGCGAAGTAAATTCTTAGGCTTAAATCAGATTTTTCCGACCAAATCAGGTGCATGAACACTGTGCCGCGGGACACCGTGGCGACCGCGTTTCGATCAGCGATTTGTCTCGATCAAGGATGATAAGGATATGGGTCTGACCAGCAGTATCGCCAACATGGAAACTCCACCCTTCTACTTCGAACTGGGGCAGTTGATCTCCAGTACCGGCCATTGCGGATTCGCCAGGGACATGCTGCAACTGGTGGACAAGCTGGTGCCGGTCAGCCAACTGCTGCTCAGTGAGTGGACCCTCGACGAACGCCAGGCCAGCTCCCTGGCAATCACCTTGCTGGGGCGGGCCGGGCTGCAGGAGGACCTGCCTCTGCCGGAGCCCCCGCGACGCCATGATCCGCTGCTGCACAAGATGCTGGAAATGGACGACTCGCTGCTGATTCAGATGAATGCCCAGGCCCAGGGCGGAACATCGCGCCACACCCCGCACCAATGCCATCTGGTCTCACGCAAAGCCAACCGCCGATGTGTCATCGCCCTCTATCGCGAACCCTCCCAGGGCGGTTTTTCCCTGGCCGAACTGTCCTTTCTCAAGAGCCTGTCGGCCACCCTGCTGCCGCTGTTGGAGCGCCATGCCCAACTGCACCGGCAACAGGCCCTGAAGAACCTGCGCAGCTGGAGCAGCCGCCCGGTGGATGCGCGTCAGCAGACGCCCCTGCAACGGGAGTTCGACGAGCGCCTGTCCCTGGGGGACATCAGCCTTTCGGCCCGGGAAAAAGAAGTCTGCCTGGGGCTGTTGACCGGAGGCACGGTGCCGGAAATGGCCCAGCGCCTGAGCGTCAAGAACAGCTCCATCGAAACCTACCTCAAGCGTGCCGCCGCCAAGCTCGGGGTCAGTGGCCGCCACGGCCTGGCCAAGTGGATGGTCGGCGCCTGAGGCGCGGTTGCTGCGCCCCTGTCGTCCACCCTCAGGCTGTCCTTGTCACGAGGCTGATATGCGTACCTCCCCTTCGATCCTGGCGGCCCTGGCCCTGGCCCTCGGCGGCTGCTCGCTGATCCCGGACTACCAGCGCCCAGCGCCGCCGGTTGCTGCCCATTACCCTCAAGGCCTGGCCTACGCCTCGGCCGCCGGCACCGCGGGAGCCGACTGGTCCGGCCTGTTCCAGGACCCCTTGCTGCGACGGTTGATCCACAGTGCCCTGGACAACAACCGCGACCTGCGGGTGGCGGCGCTGAACGTCGCGGCCTATCAGGCCCAGTACCGCATCCAGCGCGCCGACCTGCTGCCGGCGGTGGCGGCCAGTGTCAACGGCAAGCGCCAGCGGCTGCCCGAGCAGATGACCGGCGGCAAGGCGCTGATCAATTCCAGCTATGGGGCGAACCTGGGCATCAGCGCCTACGAACTGGATTTCTTCGGCCGCATCCGCAGCCTCAGCCAACAGGCGTTGATGACCTACCTGGCCAGCGAGCAAGCCCGGCGCAGCGCGCAGTTGAGCCTGGTGGCCAATGTCGCCAGTGCCTACCTGACCTGGTGCGCCGACCAGGAACTGCTGGAGCTGACCCGCAAGACCCTGGCCGCGGATGAGCAGAGCCTGCGTTTGACCACCCGCAACGGCCATGCCGGGAAGATCTCGGCCCTGGACGTGGCCCAGGCCCGCACCCGCGTCGACAGCGCCCGGGCCAACCTGGCCCGCTACCAGCGCCAGGTGGCCCAGGACCTGAACAACCTGACCCTGTTGGTGGGGGCGCCCCTCCCCGCCGACCTGCCCCAGCGCAGGCTGGCCGAAGGCATGTTGGCCCAGGTGCCCGCGGGCCTGCCTTCGAGCCTGTTGCAGCGGCGCCCGGACATTCTCCAGGCCGAGTACCAACTGCAGGCCGCCAACGCCAATATCGGCGCGGCAAGAGCAGCGTTCTTCCCCAGCGTCAGCCTGACTGCCAATGCCGGCAGCTCCAGCAAGGAGCTTTCCGGGCTGTTCAAGGGAGGGGCTGGCGGCTGGACCTTTCAACCGCAGATCAACCTGCCGATCTTCAATGCCGGCAGCCTGCGCGCCAGCCTGGACTACGCCCGGCTGCAGAAGGACATCAGCGTCGCCCAGTATGAGAAGTCGATTCAGACCGCCTTCCAGGAAGTGGCCGACGGCCTGGCCGCTCGCCAGACCTATCAGCAGCAATTGATGGCCCAGGGCAATCTGGTGCAGGCCAGCCAGGACTACTACAACCTGGCCGAGCATCGCTATCGCATCGGCGTGGACAGCAACCTGGTGTTCCTCGATGCCCAACGCTCGCTGTTCAGCGCCCAGCAGGGCCTGATCAACGACCACCTGGCGCAGCTGCTGGCCGAGGTCGACCTGTACCGGGCCCTGGGGGGCGCCTGGAGTGAAGCACCGAGCCTGGCCGGCACCCAGGCACAACCCTGACGCGCCCCTCGGCTTGAGGTCCGAATTGAGGTTCTAGGTTGGAGGGGGAAGTAGCGGCTAGCGGGGGATGTTGAACGCATCGAACCTGAAGTGCCGACCCGGCCAGCCAAGGGCAGTAGGCAGAACACGGACCGGGCAGGCAGGTATTGCGATGTTGCAGCCCGCCCTGACCAGAAACCACCACTGGGCATGGTGCCTGTGGTGGCTGGCCGGGCGAACGGGGCAATTCTAAGCAGCGGTCCTGGCAACGTATGTAAGAAAATTCTTATTCCTGCATATCCTCGGTCGCGCAATCGACGGGGATAAAACCAGAATCTTCCAAGAATGCTCGGGACCGCCGCGGTCGCCCGCGCTTAACGGGTGCCCGGCACCAGATCAAGGATCTCCTCGATGCCCAGGCAACGGGGTTCCACCTCCAGGGTCCGGCCATGTTCGAGAATGCCCACCGCCACATCACGCATGGCCATGTAGGCACTGCGCAGCATGTGGTTGGCGTAGATCACCGCGTTGAAGCCGGCTCCTTCCAGCTCGTCGAAACTCAAGTGGGCATAGCTGGTGGGTACGCAGATCAGCGGCACCCGCGGGCATTGGCGACGGAACTGCCGGGCGAATTCGAGAATCTCCAGGCCGTCCTTTTTCCGACTGTGGATCATGATCCCGTCGGCGCCGGCGGCGACATAGGCCAGGCAGCGCTCGATGGCGTCGTCCATGCCCTTGTCGAGGATCAGGCTTTCACAGCGGGCGATGATCAGCAGGTCCTCGTGGCTGCGACTGCTGCAGCCGACGCGGATCTTGTCGCAGAACTCCTCGATGGAGTCCTGAAGCTGGCTCACGGCGTTGCCGAACAGGGAGTTCTTCTTCAGCCCGCACTTGTCCTCGATGACCACCGCCGAGACCCCGGCCCGGTCCAGCATCTTCACGTGGATGGCGAAGTGCTCGGCCTTGCCCCCGGTGTCGCCGTCGAAAATCATCGGCAGCGAACAGACATCGAAGATCTCGCGAATGCCGTGCAGGCGGTTGCTGGGCGAGAGGATCTCGATGTCCGGCAGGCCCTTGTGGGTCGAGTCGGTCAGGGAACTGGACCAGATGGCGTCGTAACTCAGGCTGGGCCCGGGCCCGCGCTCCAGCCTGGATTGTTCGGCCAGCAGCGCCGAGATCGGGCTGTGGGCTTCAAGGACCCGCAGACAGCGCTTGCGGCGCAGCAACTGGCTGAGGTTGGTTCGGCGAATATCAGCGTCCTGCATGGGATTCACGCGCCTCTTGTGAGTAGGAACAGCGGGTTGGCTGCGGGGCCTGGGCTCAGGGATGGGTCATGTCCAGGGCCACCACATAGCGGTCGAAATCCGCGGCCGAAACGTAGCCAAGCTGTTGCGCCACCTCCCGCAGGGACTTGCCCTCCTGGTGGGCGGTCTTGGCGATGATGGCCGCCTTGTCGTAGCCGATGTGCCGGTTGAGGGCGGTCACCAGCATCAGGTTCTTCTCGATGTTGGCCTCGATCCGCGCTCGGTTGGGCTCGATGCCCACTGCGCAATGGTCGTTGAAGGCGCGGCAGGATTCGGCCAGCAAGGTGATGCTTTCCAGCACGTTGTGCACCATCACCGGCTTGTAGACGTTGAGCTGGAAATTGCCCTGGCTGCCGGCGAAGGCCACGCTGGCGTCGTTGCCGAAGACCTGGGCACAGACCATGGTCAGCGCCTCGCACTGGGTCGGGTTGACCTTGCCCGGCATGATCGAAGAGCCCGGCTCGTTCTCGGGGATGTCGATCTCGCCGATGCCGCAGCGCGGGCCGCTGGCCAGCCAGCGCACGTCGTTGGCGATCTTCATCAGGGCCATGGCCAGGGTACGGATCGCCGCCGAGGTGTTGATCAGCGCGTCATGGGCCGACAGGGCGAAGAACTTGTTGGCGCAGGACTTGAACGGGTAGCCGGTGAGCTCGGCGATGATTCGCGCGCACTCGTCGCCGAACTGCGGGTGGGAGTTGAGCCCGGTGCCCACCGCCGTGCCGCCGATGGCCAGGTCGTAGAGGCCGCCAAGGTTGAGTTCGATGGCCCCCAGGGCGTAGTCGATCTGTTCGACCCAGCCGCCGATTTCCTGGCCGAGGGTGATCGGGGTGGCGTCCTGCAGGTGGGTCCGGCCGACCTTGACCACGTCGCGATACTGCTGGGATTTCTCGAACAGGGTGTCTCGCAGGGTTGCCACCCCGGGCAGCAGGGTCTCGAAGATTTCCGTCACCACCACCATGTACATGGCCGTGGGAAAGGTGTCGTTGGACGATTGCCCACGGTTGACGTGATCGTTGGGGTGGATGGGCTTCTTGCTGCCCAGCTCGCCGCCGAGCATCTCGATGGCCCGGTTGGCGATCACTTCGTTGGCGTTCATGTTGGACTGGGTGCCGGAGCCGGTCTGGAACACCACCAGCGGGAAGTGATCATCCAACTGCCCACTGATGACTTCGTCCGCCGCCTTGACGATGGGCAGCGCGATGGCTTCAGGCAGTTCGCCAAGCTTGAGGTTGGCCAGGGCCGCGGCCTTTTTCAGGATGCCCATGGCACGGATCATCGGCGCGCCCCACTGGAAGCGCGAACGGCCGATGGGGAAGTTGAGGATCGAGCGCTCGGTCTGGGCGCCCCAGTACTTGTTGGACGGTACGGAAATGGAACCCATCGAGTCGGATTCAAGACGCATGTTCATGGTTCTCCAGTCTTTGCTATGCAGCACAGTCAGTCATGGGAGGCCGGGCCGTCGCCGCGCCCGGCATGGTTTGCAGGGGCCCTACGCCTTGAGCACGGAGGCCATTTTTTCCAGGTGCGCGCAGGCCCGCACCACGTACTCGTCGGACAGCGCGGCGATGCGCCGGTAGTTGATCTGCTGGCCGGTGGCCTGGGTGTAGAGCTTCAGGGCGTCGGTGGCGTGGCGGAAATGCCGGGCCTCGACGGCGCCGCAATGAACGCTGAGGAAACCGGCGATGCGGTTGGCCTCCCCCGCCGGATAACCGCAGGACTCGCGCAGCCAGTTCTTCCACAGCGGCGTCATCAGGTTGTATTCGCCGGTGTTGAACAGCTCGGTCAGGGCCATCATCTCCAGGGCTTCCACCAGGTTCGGCGCCAGGGGGCGCTTCTCCCCGACCCAGGTGGAGAACTCCTTGGTGATGGGGTTCAGGTACTTGTCCTGCAGGCGCCAGTTGTCGGAACCGCAGATGGCCGAGGCCATGCGGTGGTACAGCTTGGAATGGTGGGGATGGCCGTGCATTTCGCCGAGGCCGACGTCTTCGACGATGATCTCGCCGCAATGCCGGGCGGCCTCCAGCAGCTTGAGTTTGTTGTCGTCGCCGTGCAGGTCCGCGGACTCCTGCAACAGCCGCACGATGATGCTGGACACCGCGTGGGCCGCACCATCAGGGCTGCGCCAGCCGCAGAAAAAGGTGCACAGCGAATCCTCGGACCAGCGGCTGGATGTCATGCGCTGATAGGTCTGGCAGTAGCCGTCCAGCTTGTCGGGATGGTTTTCAAAGCCGGTCAGCAGGGCCTCCACCAGATTCCGGTCTTCGACATCCACCAGGGCCTGGTGCACGTAGCCGATGAACGCTTTGCGGGAACTCTCCATGTTTCTCTCCTGTATTTATTGTTCACTTCACGGACAGCAAGACGAGCGACGCCACCCGGGCCACCACAGGGGGCGCGGGAACAGCGGTGATGACGGTGCAACGGCGGGCGACTTGAAGCGCCTTCAGTCCATGACGATGGCCGACATGAACTGGTTGAAACGGCCCAGCCCCTCGATCAACTCCTGGTACTCGACGGCGTAGGAAATCCGGATGCAATGCGGGTCGCCACACCCCGAGCCCGGGACCACGGCGATATGCGCCTCGGTCAGCAGCAGGTCGGCCAGGTGCTCGACATCCCGCACCTGCTCGCCGCGGTAGTAGCCCCCCAGGCGGGAGGAGACATCCAGGTAGAGATAGAAGGCCCCTTCCGGTGGTGCGTAGCGGATGCCTTCCAGGCGATCCAGGTAGGTGCGGGCAGCGTGCAGCTGCCGTTGCAGGAACGGATTGACCTGGTCGGCGAACTGCGATGAATCGGCGTTCAGGGTGTTGAGCGCGGCGTATTGGGACAGGCTGCTGGGGTTGGAGGTGGTGTGGCCCTGGAGGTTGTGCATGGCCGCGATCACCGGCGCCGGGGCGCAGGCGTAGCCGATCCGCCAGCCGGTCACTGCCTGGCTCTTGGAAAAGGAGTCGATCAGCACGGTTTGCGGTTTCAGTGCCGGGAACAGCGAGAGGATGTTGTGATGCTCATGGGGCTCGCGCACCAGGCCGCGATAGCACTCGTCGAACATCACCCAGAGCCCCTGGTTGAAGGCCAACTGAGCGATCGCCAGCAGTTGCTGACGTTGATAGACGGTGCCCGTGGGGTTGTTGGGGGTGTTGATGACGATCATCCGGGTGCGCTCGCTCAGCGCACCCTGCACCGCCTCAAGGGTCAGCCGGTAGTCGTCGCCCCGGGTCTCGACCAACACGGGCGTGGCGCCCGCCAGGCGGATCTGGGTGGGAAAGGTTTCCCAGTACGGGGTCGGCACGATCACCTCGTCACCGGGGTTGAGCAGCACCATGCAGGCGTTGTACAGGGCCTGCTTGGCCCCGGCAGTCACGGCCACCTCATTGGCCGCAAAAGTCACGCCGGTGCGCTGGCTGACCTGCTGGGCGAGCTTTTCCCGCAGGGCCGGCAGGCCAATGGGCGGGGTGTAGCGATTGCGCGCGTTTTCGATGGCGTCGATGGCCCCGGTGCGCATGTCCTGGCAGGCGTCGAAGGACAATTCGCCGGCGGCGAAGTTGATCACCTTGACCCCGCTTTCCTTCAGGGCGTTGGCTTTGCTGCGCATGCTGGACGTACCGGGGGCACTGAGGCCCAGGGCACGCTTGGACAAGGAAAATCGGCTTGCAGTGGCTTCGCTGTTATTCATGTTCTTACCTGCGAAAACGATCTGGAAACAAGGCGCCCCGAATACCGGAAACACCCTGCACAGCCAACCTGGATGGGGGCTCCAGCCAGGTCTTCTTACATTCTGATGACAGTCAGAATGTCCGGCCAATACCGTTTGCGTCGTGATTGATACTGCAAAAGTAAGAAATATCTGATGCCCGCGAGGCCCCTGCCGCGAGCCCGGGCGCAGAACGCATCAGGCCCGGGCAGAACAGCCCCGGGCCTGATGATTCAAGGGTCGACAGCAAGCATCAGCCAGGGCTGGACAATGCCCGGGCATCGGCGTCCAGGCCGCGCTGCACGTACCAGGACAGCGGCAGCGTCAGCAGCAGCGTGGCGGCCAGGGCCATCACCGCCAGGGGTATCCCGGTAACGTCCCCCAGGCTGCCGAACAGCACCGGGGCCAGCGCCCCGCCACCGATGGTGCCGGTATAGAACAACGAGAACGCATGCTCGCGTTTGCCGGCCCCCGCCAGGTCCGGCACCGCGCCGTACAGCACCGAGGAGGTGCCGTTCAGCGCCAGGCCCAGCAGGGGCAACATCAGCATCAGGCCGTTGTAGGGCAGAAACACCGCCAGCACGATCAGGCTGGCGGTGGTGAATTCGGTGATCCACACCGTCTTCATCATGCCGATGCGCGCCCCCAGGTAACCGCACAGCAACTTGCCGAAGGCGCCACCGACAAACAACAGGGTCAGGGCCAGGCCGATGCCGGCGGTGCCGGCGCCCTTGGCCTTGAGCAAAAACGGCAGGAAGGTCAAGAAGCCCATGCGCACTGCACTGTCCAGGGTGCCGGTGAGGATCAACGCACGCATTCCGCTGGCCGAGCCTTGGCCCTTGACCGCCTTGGGCGCCTTCTCGCTCATGGCCGCGGTGACGGCCCGGGAGGGAATCAGCCACCACAGCAACAGCGCGGCGGCCAGCCCCAGGAGGCCGATCAGGGTGACACTGGCGCGCCAGCTGATCACCGTCAGCAACAGGCCCACCAGGCCGGGGATCAGGGTCTTGCCGATGTCCCCGGCAAAGTTGTACTGGGACAGGGCCTCCTTGACCCCGCCTCCGGCTTCGTGGGTGTCGGTGATCAAGGAAGACGCCAGCGGATGCTGGGTACTGGCCCCCAGGCCGCCCAGCAGCAGGGCCAGGAGCAACACGCTCAAGCCCCCGGCCTGCCCTGCCAGCAGGTAGGCCAGCCCGGCCAGCGCCGTGCCGCCCACCAGCAAGCGCTCGCGGCCCCAGCGCTTGGCAGCACGGCTGGCCAGCAGTTGGAACCCGGCCATCATCCCGGAATAGGCCCCGCGCAACAGGCCGATCTGGGCATAGCTCAGGGCGAACTGCGCCTGCCAGATCGGCAGCAGCACGTAGATCACATCGGTGAGACCGTCGTGTACCGCATGAGCACTGCAACCGGCCACCAGGGAGCGGCGGCGTACCGAAGTGTCGGTGGCCGGCATGGCCTCCAGGGAGGCGCTGTGTTTCAGGTCATTCATCTTGGGGGCGGGCTGCGAGGTCGAAGGGATAGGAATCAGTCACAGGATAGGCAAGCCTGGGCCAGCCACAAGCCCCGTTGCCAGGGCCGGGCCGCACGCCATCAGCGCAACAACTGGCTGCAGTCGCGCATCACCCGGGCCTTGCGCTGCAGGTATTCGCAGAAGATTTCCCGCGCCACCTGGGGGTCGACACGCACCTGCATGGCATCGACGAATTCCTCGACCGCCGCCACCGCATGGGCGAAGTGGTTGCTCTCGGTGCCGCCGGTGTGCACCGTGACCCAGGCCACGGTGGTCCGGGCCTTTTCCGCCGGCACACCCATGTCGCGCACGAACCATTGCTTGTACAGCGGGTGGATGAACTCCACTTCACCGTGGGTATAGACCTCGTGGATCAGGGTGGTCAGCAGGCCCTGGAGCAGATCGCGATCGCGCAGACGGCGGAAGTCGGTCCAGTCCTTGAAGCCTTGCGCCGAGGGCAGGCAGTTTTCCTTGAGCAGCCACTGATCGTCGCCGCAGATGGGCGTTGCCATGTTGTAGAACAGGTCCGAATGCAGGGTGTTGCCCAGAGCGCCCAGGTCTTCATCGGTGATGCGCTGCAGGCTGCCGCAGGCACGATAGAGGCCGTCGGCGGCTGCCGAGCCCTGCCCCGAACGGGCCAGCAAGGTGATGCGGTTGGCCAGGCCGGAAACGCTGGTGGCGGAATTGTTGGTCTTCGACCAGCTGGCAAAGAACTTGCGCAGCACGGCAGGCGCGTGGCGGCGCGAGGTGAGCTTCTCGAAGGCATGCTCGATGTCCACCAGGGCGCTCTCTTCGCTCCAGAACGCCTCGAACAGCGCATGCTTCAAGACACTGGCCGGCATGTCGTTCAACACAGGTTCGACAATCTTCAACAACTGGCTCTGCCGGGTCAGTACGTTATTCATGGTCACCTCACGTATTCCTTGTTGGATGATGCATCTAGGGGGTTCACCGGCCTGGGATCGGCGACCGGTGCTTCGGGTTCGAGGGGCTTCCAGCCGCCCCAGGCAATCAGCAGCGACAGCAGTTGGAAAACCACGATCAGCGCCACACAGCCCTGCCAGCCCCAATGGCTCCAGAGCAATGCCGGGACCACAGCGCCGAAACTGCCGCCCAAGTAGTAGAACGTCAGGTACAGCCCCACCGCCCCGGCCTTGTTGTGGCGGGCGGTGGCGGTGGTGAAGGAGTTGGCGGCGGCCTGCGCCATGAACACCCCGGTGGAACTCAAGGCCAGGCCCAGCACGATCAGCCACAGCGAAGGCAGCAGGGTCAGGGCCGAGCCGCCGACCCCGAGCAGGGCCGCGACCTTGAGCAACTCGGCCTGGGGCCGGGACTTGCTCAGGCGGCCGGCGATGGGAATCACCACCAGTGCCAGCAGGAATACGCTGTAGATGGCCCCCAGGGCCGCGGCGCCCAGGTCGAAGGGCGGCAGGCTGAGGTAGAGCCCGGCGTAAGTGAAGGTGGCCACCTGGGAGAACAGCACGCAGAAGCCCACGCCATAGGCCGCCAGCAAGGGCCGGCTGCACAGCTCGCGCAGATCCCGCATGCGGTTCTGTGCACGGCTGCTGACCACGGGCGCATTGGCCGGCAGCAGGAAATGGATGGCCACGCCGATCAGCAGACTCAGGCCGGCCAATAGCGCGAAGGCCTCGCGCCAGCCGACGTACTCGGTCATGAAGCCGGTGACGAAACGTCCGGCGAAACCGCCCAGCACGGTGCCGGCCACGTAGAGACTGGTGACTTCGGTGACGGTGCCGCCGCTCCAGCGATCGCCGATGTAGGCCACGCTGGTGGCGAACACCACCGGGATCAGCATGCCTTCGATAAAACGCCAGAACAGCAACTGGGCAAAGCTGCCGGCACAGGCTGCCAGCAGCGCCGGCAGCGCCAACAGCAGGGACGCCAGGACCATGACCGAGCGCTGCTGGAAACGGCCGGTGAAACGGCTGACAAAAGGTGCGGTGATGGCCACCGCCAGGGTGGTCACGGTGATGCTCCAGCCCGCGTCCCTGATACTCACCTGAAAGCTCTGGGCGAGCTCCTGAAGAATGCCCTGGGTTGCATACAGGTTGAGAAAGGCCGCACAACCGCACAAAAACAGGGCGATGCGAGCACAATGCTGGCGCGGATTCATGAAACCTCTCGTTTTATGACGAAAGGCCTTTATAAAATACCCCGCGACCCCAAGACCAATACCGATTTACGACCGATCAATACCCAGGGAACAGGATGCTCGATCTACGCAAGTTGCGTTACTTTCTGACCGTCGCCGAGGAGCTGCACTTTGGCCGTGCCGCCCTGCGCCTGCACCTCGCGCAACCGCCGCTGACCCGGCAGATTTCGGCACTGGAAGCCGAACTGGGGTTTCGCCTGTTCGACCGCACCAGTCGCACCGTCTCCCTCACCGCCCAGGGCCGGCACTTTTTGCCTTACGCCCGGGCCGTGCTGGAACAGGTGGACCTGACCCAGGTCATGGCCAGCAAGCTGGCCAAGGGCAGCGCCGGGCAACTGGCCCTGGGCTACGCCAGCTCGATCGCCCTGTCGGACCTGTTCAGCCAGGCGATCCAGGCCTTCGCCCAGCGCTACCCGGACGTGCAACTGACCCTAGTCGAGGGCGCGTCGGTCAGCCAGTGGTCACAGATCGTCGACGGGCGAATCGATATCGGCATGAGCCGGATGCAGCCACCCAGCGAGCAGAGCGAAATCCAGGCCCTGTCCCTGGGGGACGAACCCCTGGTGGCGGCCATCTCCAGCGACAGCCCCCTGGCCGCCCAGGATCAGGTGACCCTGGCCGAGCTCAGCGAACACCCGTTGATCCTGTTTCCGGCGGACTACGGCTCGGGGCTCAACGAGGCGATCGAACAACTCTACCGGCGCAACGGCCTGCCCCTGCGACCGGGCCCCAGCGGCCGGCAGATCACCTCGATCATCGCCCTGGTCGCCGCCGGCCGGGGCATTGCCCTGGTGCCTCGCTGTACCCAGACCCTGGCCAAAAAAGGCGTGACCTACCGACCGCTGACGGACCCCGGCGCCACGGCGCAACTGCTGGTACTGACCCGCAAGCAAGGGCGCAGCCAACTGGTGGACGCCTTCATGGGGGTGCTCGACGAATTGCTCCAGGCGCAACCGCAATCTGTGGGCGCTCGCGGCATGCCACCCGGGCCTCTGCCCCACCTCCAACGATGAGCAGATCGTTGCCATTGACGTCGCTGCCCACCAACTCTCTGCTGTAGCCATGCACGTGCAAAGGTCTGCTAGACACTTCGACAGTCTTGGCAACTGGCTAGCCGCTGATGCAGGCGTATATTGATAGTGTCGATCCAGGTAGTTGAGGCGATAAAAGGTCGCCAATGGTGGGACAAGCGAGGGTGCTGGGGGCGCTAGCGGATAACCCGAAACGCTGGAGGTGTCACATGAGGCAATATCAACGACTCTTTCTGATCGCAGGTCCCACCATGCGTCACTCGCCGGCGATGGAGCGGGCAATCGCCCTGGCCGACGCTACGGGCGCCGCGCTGCATATCGCAGTGTTCATCGAAGACTTCGACCTTATGCGGTTAATGAGCAACAGCGAACAACTTCGTGAGAGTTGCCGGCAGGAGAACCTGCAGTGGTTGACGGATGAGGCCGAACTCATGCACAGGCAGGGCATCAACGTGACCACCGAAGTTGCAGTGACCCGTGACCCGCTGCAAGCAATCCTTGAGCATGTGGCTGAAGTGCAGCCGGACCTGATTATTAAGGACGTACATCATGAATCAGCGCTCAAACGCGTATTCGTCACACCTTTGGATTGGCAGTTGTTGCGTCAATGTCCGACCCCCTTACATCTGGTCAGCGAAGTCAGGTGTCCGCTTCCTCGGATGATTGTGGCGGCGGTTGACCCATCGCATCCAGAGGGTCAGATCAGCGGAATCAACGACAGCATCATTCAGGCGGCGAACGAACTGGCGACGCAATGTGAGGCTGAATTGCACATGCTGTATGCCTATGAACTGACACACACACATTTCTCTGATGCGGGTACCGGCGCCGTGACGATGCCAGGCTTCAGCGACGACGTGCGCCGGTCACTTGAAAAGTGCTTCATTGCCTTGGCGGAACGCCATGGCGTGCCACCTGAGCGGCAACACTTCATTGCAGGGCCGCCAACCAAAGCGATGGCCGAATTTGCCACTCATACTCGAGCAGATGTCTTCGTAATGGGAAATACCCATCACAAAGGGGTGGACAAGCTTATTGGCAGTACTACCGAGCATGTTCTGCATCAGGTGCCGTGCAGCGTTCTGGCCATCACGGGAGAAGCGGATCAATGAACGGAAAAACCGCCACTATCGCAGCCGGCTGTTAGTGCTGATGTGGTTTTTGACCCAAGCTGCGGACTTGCGCTGCCCCTTGGGGGGTCTGTGATAACGACGCTTCTGTGGGGTAAAGAAAATCACCAGAAAACCTTCCATTTTCATTTCCTCAGCGCGTACCGATCATTTGCTAGGACAGAAGCCCTGCGGCGCGCAATGAAACCGAGCCGAGTGAACACAGCCATTTGCCCTCCTGAATCAGGGCAGCTGTCTCGGTGGAAAATGTGGAAAAGGTGGTCAGTCCGCCACAGAAGCCCGTGATGAAAGGAGGAATACCCTCTCCTGTTTTCATGCCATGGCAGCCACTGTCAGACTTTCAAGGTACAACGAGTTCGTATGAACTGGCTTAGTGAGTTTTGACACCTCAATCGAACGCTATGGTGGCGCCCAGATTCGAGGTGTATCTCTACCGAGCCCTGGTCTACGCGGCGCAAATCGCAAGGAAAAACCACGACATGAAGATTCACGACCTTTTTTCCGCCCCCAGCTTTCGTAGACGCAGACCCGTTTGCAGCCCTCTTTTCCTCATCGTCATGAATGTCTAATTCAATGCAGAAAACATGTGCATGAACATAAACAGCAAAGGTGACCGTCGACCGTTTTTTATATTCCTCATCTTTTTGCGCTTGGGACTGACCTCATTTGGCGGCCCCATCGCACACTTGGGGTATTTCCGCGATGAGTTCGTCACGCGCCGGCAATGGCTGACTGAGCGTAGCTATGCTGACCTGGTCGCACTTTGCCAGTTCTTGCCAGGCCCCGCGAGTAGTCAGGTTGGCATGGCGCTGGGACTCTCTCGTTCGGGCTACTCTGGGGCGCTGGCCGCCTGGGCAGGTTTCACGCTGCCCTCGGCCATCCTTCTGATCCTGTTTGCGTTAGGTATTTCCAATCATGGCGACATCATCGCGCCTGGCGTACTGCACGGCCTGAAAGTCGTGGCCGTTGCGGTGGTCGCTCAAGCCGTATGGGGAATGGCACGGAATCTATGCCCTGATGCGTTGCGTATCACGATCATGGCGATTACGACGTGTGTGGTGCTGTTGGTTCCGTCTGCATGGGGGCAGATCGGCTCAATTGTTGTCGCGGCTTTTGCCGGCTTGCTTTTATTCAAACCCGCTCACGCCGCCGAACATGATCCACTGCCTATAAAGGTCGGTTACCGAGCAGGTTTGTTCTGGTTATCACTGTTCTTCGCTTTGCTGGTCGGCTTACCGATAATGAGCCAGATGCTACTCAATCAGACGCTCTCCATGGTAGATGCGTTTTATCGCTCCGGGTCTCTGGTGTTTGGTGGTGGTCATGTGGTGTTGCCATTGTTGCAGGCCGAAGTAGTGCCTTCAGGCTGGGTCAGCAATGAAACCTTTCTTGCCGGGTATGGTGCAACGCAGGCTGTTCCTGGGCCGCTTTTGACCTTCTCGGCATTTCTAGGCGCTTCGATGAGCGTCGAACCCTCTGGCTGGGTCGGCGGAGTCATTTGTTTGCTAGCCATTTTTCTGCCGTCGTTTCTATTGATCGTTGGTACGTTACCGTTTTGGGAACAACTGCGGCGCAGCGTACATATCCAAGCAGCGTTGCTTGGGATCAATGCGGCGGTGGTGGGTTTGCTTCTAGCGGCGCTTTATCAGCCTGTGTGGACGAGCGCGATCCTTAAGCCACAGGACTTCGGTTTGGCATTGGTGTGCCTGGTCGCTCTGATGTTTTGGAAGCAACCGCCCTGGTTGGTGGTGATCGGTGGTGGTGTAGCCGGATGGTTGCTGAGTGCCATGCTTTGACAGTCTTTCAAACTCCGTAGGGCGTTCTCGTCCAGTTGGAATGCCCTTCTATAGCGTCCTTGCCATGGGCGGAGAGTTGGCCAGGTCGGTAATCGAGAAGCCGCAGGGAAAGCAACCGCTCTACGCGTTCCCGCTTGGCAAGCCTGATAGCGAGGGGAATGAAACGACGTTCCACCACATGAATGACTCAGCCTGGAAGCGGGCCAGGGTCAGGGCTGCGAGAAAGTGGCAGGAGAAGTTCCTGCGGCCGACGCATGATGGCTTTGTCAGAATCCGCATTCGCGACACCTTGGGGAGAAGGCGACGTGCCGCGGGCGTGACTTAGGAGGATCGAAAAGCACTGCTCGGCAGCAGAACTGGATCAGCTCATTGAGGCGGCAAACAACGTATCAGCAACTGACTCGCATGCACCAGCGCTGACGATTTTGAAAAGGAGGGAGGCCTGAAGAAAAAGGCCAGGGTCACTTGGAAAGTCACTATGGCAGAAACAACAAAACCGCTCGAAAGCGGCTAAGTCATTGAAAAATATGGTCGGGACGGAGTGATTCGAACACTCGACCCCTAGCACCCCATGCTAGTGCGCTACCGGACTGCGCTACGCCCCGACTAGGCGTGAAACCTGTTTCACTTCTCAGGAAACGTTGAGGAATATACCGCAAGCTTTTGAAAAGTGGAAGTATTTAATACGATGAATTACTTCTTGAGCACCACAAGCACATCTTCAAGCTCAGAGATCATCTGACGGATCAGTTGCTTGTATTGGGTGGTGTCGTCTTTGGCCTCATCACCGGAAAGGCGCAAGCGCGCTCCACCGATGGTAAACCCCTGATCATAAAGCAACGCGCGGATCTGCCGGATCATCAACACGTCCTGGCGCTGATAATACCGGCGATTTCCGCGGCGTTTGACGGGGTTGAGTTGAGGAAACTCTTGCTCCCAATAACGCAGCACATGCGGTTTTACCGCACAGAGCTCGCTGACTTCACCAATGGTGAAGTAGCGCTTACCCGGGATGACCGGGAGCTCGTCGTTATGACTTGGTTCCAGCATAAGCCTCAACTCGGGCCTTCAACTTCTGCCCTGGACGAAAGGTGACCACACGGCGAGCCGTGATCGGGATTTCTTCACCCGTTTTCGGGTTGCGGCCAGGACGCTGGCGTTTATCCCGAAGGTCGAAGTTACCGAAACCGGACAATTTGACCTGTTCGTTATCTTCGAGAGCGTGCCTGATTTCTTCAAAGAAAAGCTCGACCAATTCCTTGGCCTCGCGTTTATTCAGGCCTAGCTCTTCGTAGAGACGTTCGGCCATTTCAGCTTTCGTCAGAGCCCCCATACGTCACTTCCTTAACGTGGCGTTCAACCTTTGTTCGAGCGAGGTGAGGATGTTTTGTGTCGTGGAGTTCACCTCATCGTCATTAAGAGTGCGCGATGGATGCTGCCAGGTCAAGCCGACGGCAAGGCTTTTTCTATGCGGATCAATGCCTTTACCCTGATAGACGTCAAAGAGCCTGAGGTCTGTCAGCCATTCGCCTGCATTTTCACGAATTACGTCCAGTACTGCGCTCGCCGCCACGTCACGATCCGCCAGCAATGCCAGGTCACGGCGTACTTCTGGGAAACGCGAAAGCTCGTGGAACTTCGGAAGACGACCTTGAGCCACCTCGCCCAGAACCAGCTCAAACACGTAAACCGGACGATCCAGGCCGAGGTTTTTTGCCAGTTCCGGGTGAATAGCCCCCAGATAACCGACCTCACGACCATCACGCTCGATACGTGCAGTCTGACCAGGATGCAGCGCAGGATGCTTGCCCGGAGCAAAAGTGAATTCATCCAGTGCGCCAGCAAGGCCCAGCACTGCCTCGACATCCGCCTTGACGTCAAAGAAGTCGACACCGTCGCGACCTTGCGCCCAACCTTCAGGCAAGCGACTGCCGCAAACGACGCCGGCCAACATTGGCTGCTGCTTCAAGCCTTCCAGTTGACCGATAAAGCGCAAGCCGCTTTCAAACATGCGGACGCGATCTTGCTGACGGTTCAGGTTGTGCTGAAGTGCCTTGACCAGGCCAGGCCACAAAGAGCAGCGCATGGCCGCCATGTCAGCCGAAATCGGGTTGGCCAATAGCAGCGGTTCAACACCTGGATTGAACTGCTCAAACAATTTCGGATCGATGAAGCTGTAAGTGATTGCTTCCTGATAACCACGAGCTACCAACAGACGCCGCAGGGCAGGCAGATCACCTTGCGCTTCCGCCTTAGCCTGAGGAGCCAGGCGAGCCTGCGGATAACGAACCGGCAAACGGTTGTAGCCGTAGAGACGCGCCAACTCTTCGATCAAGTCGACTTCAAGGCTGATATCGAAACGGTGGCTTGGCACTTCAACGCGCCACTGGTCTGCACCATCAGCAGTGACTGTCAGGCCCAACGCCGTGAGCAGACGCTCGACCTCGGGACCGTCGATTTCCATGCCCAGCATCTGGGTGATGCGCTCAGCGCGCAGCGTCACAGGTGCAACAGATGGCAAGTGCTGCTCGCTGACAGCTTCGATGATCGGACCAGCTTCGCCGCCAGTGATCTCCAGCAACAAGCCAGTTGCACGCTCCATGGCCTCGCGAGCCAACTGCCAGTCCACACCACGCTCATAGCGATGAGAAGCATCGGTATGCAGGCCATAGGAGCGGGCTTTGCCAGCAACCGAAATCTGGTCGAAGAAAGCGCTTTCCAAAAACACATCGCGGGTGTTAGCGGTAACGCCACTGTGCTCACCGCCCATAACGCCAGCGATTGCCAGAGCACGGGTGTGGTCAGCAATCACCAGGGTATCGCTACGCAGGGTAACTTCCTGGCCGTCGAGCAGTACCAGTTTCTCGCCCTCTTCGGCCATGCGCACTCGAATACCGCCGTTGATTTCGGCGAGATCGAAAGCATGCAGCGGCTGGCCCAGCTCGAGCATCACATAGTTGGTGATGTCCACCGCCGCATCGATACTGCGCACGTCGGCGCGACGCAAGCGTTCAACCATCCACAGAGGGGTCGGCTTGGACAAATCGACATTGCGAATAACCCGACCCAGATAGCGCGGGCAGGCCGTCGGAGCCAGTACTTCCACAGGGCGTACTTCGTCGTGCACTGCGGCAACCACTTTCACTTCAGGGCGCTGCACTTTAGCGGCATAGAGCGCACCGACCTCACGGGCCAGACCGGCAAGCGACAGGCAGTCACCACGGTTTGGAGTCAGATCGACCTCAATACTGGCATCGTCCAGGTTCAGATAGACGCGAACGTCCTCCCCCACCGGAGCATCGGCCGGCAGCTCCATCAGACCATCGCTGCCTTCGCCAATCTGCAGTTCGGCTTGGGAACACAGCATGCCGTTGGATTCAACGCCACGCAGCTTGGCTTTCTTGATCTTGAAATCGCCCGGCAGCTCGGCGCCAATCATCGCGAATGGGATCTTCAAGCCTGGACGCACGTTGGGTGCGCCGCAGACCACCTGGAAGGTTTCCGCGCCATTGCTGACCTGGCACACACGCAGCTTGTCGGCATCCGGGTGCTGCTCGGTGCTCAACACCTCACCCACCACTACCCCACTGAAATCTCCGGCGGCTGGCGTTACGCTATCAACCTCAAGACCGGCCATCGACAGACGAGCAACCAACTCGTCGCGACTTACTTGCGGGCTAACCCAGCCACGCAACCATTGTTCACTGAATTTCATCCTGCTCTCCTAATAGATTCGTTACGGACGCGCGACTAGCGAAATTGCGCAAGGAACCGCAAGTCGTTGTCGAAGAACAGGCGCAAGTCATTGACACCGTAACGCAGCATGGCCAAGCGCTCGGCGCCCATGCCGAAGGCAAAGCCCTGGAACTCTTCCGGGTCGATCCCGGACATACGCAGCACGTTCGGGTGAACCATGCCGCAACCCATCACCTCCAGCCAGCCAGTCTGCTTGCAGACACGGCAGCCTTTACCGCTGCACATCACGCATTCCATATCAACTTCAGCGGAAGGCTCGGTGAACGGGAAGTAGGAAGGACGGAAACGTACGGCCAGTTCTTTTTCAAAGAACACCCGCAAGAACTCTTCAATGGTGCCTTTCAGGTCGGCGAAGTTGATATCGCGGTCGACCAGCAGGCCTTCGACCTGATGGAACATCGGTGAGTGAGTGATATCGGAGTCGCTACGATACACACGGCCCGGGCAGACGATGCGAATCGGCGGCTGCTGCGATTCCATGGTGCGGACCTGTACCGGCGAGGTGTGGGTGCGCAACAACATGTTCGCATTGAAATAGAAGGTGTCATGCATCGACCGGGCCGGGTGATGGCCAGGGATGTTGAGCGCCTCGAAGTTGTGATAGTCGTCTTCAACCTCAGGGCCTTCGGCGATGCCGTAGCCAATGTGGGTAAAGAATTGCTCGATACGTTCCAGGGTCCGCGTAATCGGGTGCAGACCGCCAGAGGTCTGGCCACGGCCCGGCAGGGTTACGTCAATGCATTCGGCGGCGAGCTTGGCGCTGAGTTCCGCCTCCTCGAAAGCGGCTTTACGCGCATTGAGAACCTCTGTCACACGCTCCTTGGCCACGTTGATCAGCGCACCGACTTGCGGGCGCTCTTCGGCAGGGAGATTGCCCAGGGTCTTCATCACCTGAGTCAGCTCGCCCTTCTTGCCAAGGAAGTGAACCCGGATCTGCTCCAGGGCATTGATGTCTTCAGCGTGTTGCACGGCCTCAAGTGCTTGAGAAACCAGCGCATCCAGGTTTTCCATGTACAGACTCCAGATACAAAATAGGGGAAGAGCTTGAAGGCTCTTCCCCTATTTATGACGTTTAACACCAGAGCCCACGATAGGTGAGCCCGGATGACTGTCGGGGGTACTTAAGCCAAGGTGGCTTTAGCTTTCTCGACAATCGCAGCAAACGCCGCTTTTTCGTTCACTGCCAGATCAGCCAGAACCTTACGGTCGATCTCGATGGACGCCTTTTTCAGGCCAGCGATCAAACGGCTGTAAGACAGACCGTTGGTACGAGCACCAGCGTTGATACGAGCGATCCACAGAGCGCGGAACTGACGTTTTTTCTGACGACGGTCACGGTAGGCGTATTGGCCTGCCTTGATTACCGCTTGCTTGGCAACACGGAATACGCGCGAGCGTGCGCCGTAGTAGCCTTTAGCAAGTTTCAGAATTTTTTTGTGACGTTTACGGGCAATGACGCCACGCTTTACACGAGCCATGAGTTACTTCCTCTATTCTTGATCCAAAAATTAACGAAGGCGCAGCATGCGCTCGACTTTTGCCACGTCAGACGGATGCAGCAAGCTGCTACCGCGCAGTTGACGCTTACGCTTGGTCGACATTTTGGTCAGGATGTGGCTCTTGAAAGCGTGCTTGTGCTTGATACCGTTAGCAGTTTTCAGAAACCGCTTAGCAGCACCACTTTTGGTTTTCATCTTTGGCATGTTCGGATACTCCGCATTCAGTTGATAAACATAATCAGAAGGCCTGCCGTGCCCTGTTGATTACTTCTTCTTTTTCGGGGCGATGACCATGATCAGCTGGCGTCCTTCCATCTTAGGATGCTGTTCGACCGAACCGTACTCTTGCAGGTCAGCTTCAACCCGCTTGAGGAGTTCCATCCCCAGCTCCTGGTGGGCCATCTCACGGCCGCGGAATCGCAAGGATACCTTGGCCCTGTCCCCGTCACTCAGGAAACGTACCAGGTTGCGCAGTTTTACCTGGTAATCCCCTTCCTCCGTCCCTGGACGAAACTTGATTTCTTTAACCTGAATCTGCTTCTGGTTCTTCTTCGCAGCAGCAATCTGCTTCTTCTTTTCGAAGATCGATTTGCCGTAATCCATCACCCGGCAAACAGGTGGGACTGCGTCGGCGGAAATCTCCACCAAATCCAGCTTGGCTTCTTCAGCTATACGAAGCGCTTCATCAATCGAGACGATGCCAATCTGCTCGCCGTCAGCGCCAATTAACCGAACCTCGCGTGCCGAGATATTCTCGTTGATCGGGGCTTTCGGTGCAGCTCGTTTATCTTGTCTCATATCACGCTTAATAATAATTACTCCGAATCTTGGCGACCACGCCGGGAAACCGCTTGTGCGAGGAACGCCGAGAATTGGTCCACAGGCATCGAGCCCAGGTCTTCACCTTCACGGGTACGCACAGCGACAGTCTGCATCTCGACCTCCCGATCTCCAATAACCAAGAGATAGGGAACCTTGAGCAAAGTATGCTCGCGGATTTTAAAGCCGATCTTTTCATTTCTCAAGTCGGACTTGGCACGAAATCCGCTTTGATTGAGTGTTTTTTCTACTTCAAGGGCAAAATCTGCCTGTTTATCAGTGATATTCATCACCACGGCCTGAGTCGGAGCTAGCCACGCAGGGAACGCGCCCTCGTAATGCTCGATCAGAATCCCGACAAAACGCTCGAAGGAGCCGAGAATCGCCCGGTGCAGCATCACCGGATGCTTACGGCTGTTGTCTTCGGATACGTATTCAGCACCCAGGCGGATCGGCAGGTTGAAATCCAGCTGCAAGGTACCACACTGCCATACACGCCCCAGGCAGTCTTTCAACGAGAACTCGATCTTCGGACCATAGAACGCGCCCTCGCCCGGCTGCAGATCATACGGCAACCCGGCACTATCCAAAGCCGCAGCTAGCGCATTTTCCGCACGATCCCACAACTCATCGGAACCCACGCGCTTTTCAGGACGAGTGGAAAGTTTCATCTCGATGTCCTTGAAGCCGAAGTCGGCATAGACATCCATAGTCAGCTTGATGAACGCAGCGGACTCGGCCTGCATCTGATCTTCAGTACAGAAGATGTGAGCATCGTCCTGGGTAAAACCGCGCACACGCATGATGCCGTGCAACGCTCCCGAAGGCTCGTTACGGTGGCAAGCACCGAATTCGGCCAAGCGCATCGGCAGCTCGCGGTAGCTCTTCAGACCCTGATTGAACACCTGCACGTGGCACGGGCAGTTCATGGGTTTGATCGCGTAGTCGC
Organism: Pseudomonas sp. 50_B; assembly: GCF_017491625.1. Lineage (NCBI taxonomy): Bacteria > Pseudomonadati > Pseudomonadota > Gammaproteobacteria > Pseudomonadales > Pseudomonadaceae > Pseudomonas > Pseudomonas sp. 50_B. The sequence continues at coordinate 82,153 of NZ_JAFGYX010000022.1, read as the reverse complement.
GGCTTTCCGATTCGGTGGTGAACATGTTCTCGGAATAGTTGGCCCAGTGCCCGGACTTTTCCCAAAGGCTGCGATCGACCACTTGCGGAGTCTTGATCTCCAGATAGCCGTTTTCACGCTGCACCTTGCGCATGTACTGCTCGAGCACCTGGTACAAAGTCCAACCATTGGGGTGCCAGAACACCATGCCCGGCGCTTCTTCCTGGGTATGGAACAGCCCCAAACGCTTGCCAATCTTACGATGGTCGCGCTTTTCGGCCTCTTCGATACGCTGGATATAGGCAGCGAGCTGCTTCTTATCCGCCCACGCAGTACCGTAAACCCGCTGCAATTGCTCGTTTTTGGCGTCGCCGCGCCAGTAGGCACCAGACAACTTGGTCAATTTGAACGACTTCAGGAAGCGCGTGTTCGGCACGTGCGGACCGCGGCACATGTCGACATATTCTTCGTGATAGTACAGGCCCATTGCCTGCTCATTCGGCATGTCCTCCACCAGGCGCAACTTGTAGTCCTCGCCACGAGACTTGAACACTTCAATCACTTCGGCTCGCGGGGTGACCTTCTTGATCACGTCGTAGTCTTTCTCGATCAGCTGCTGCATGCGCTGTTCGATAGCCGCCATGTCTTCGGGCGTGAAGGGACGCTCGTAGGCGATGTCGTAATAGAAGCCTTCATCAATGACCGGGCCGATGACCATCTTGGCGGTCGGATACAACTGCTTGACCGCATGCCCTACCAAGTGAGCGCAAGAGTGGCGAATGATCTCAAGCCCCTCTTCGTCCTTTGGCGTGATGATTTGCAGGGTTGCGTCGCTGTCGATCACATCGCAGGCGTCGACCAGCTTGCCATTGACCTTGCCGGCCAGGGTGGCCTTAGCCAAACCTGCGCCAATAGATGCAGCGACCTCGGCTACGGATACCGCATGATCGAATGAACGTTGACTGCCGTCGGGAAGAGTAATGGTGGGCATGGCGCCTCCTCTCCTAGTGGTGACCCCTACCAAAGGTCACGTGGGTTGGGATGAGCCAGTACGCGATTCAGTCCGGCCGTTCTGTAACAAACGCCTGCCTCACAGTGGCAAGAGCCTTGCGGCCAACCGGGAAACCGAACCAGAGTGACTGGGGTTCAAATCAAAATTAATGAGGCATAGACCGCGAGGGAGAAGTGCAACACCCAAAGCTTGAAAACACCCAAGCCGGGCATGCTAGCACAGATAAATCGCAAGCACCGCGCAGCAAGTTTCCCAAAAGATACTTTCCGGTCTTTTATTGAAGAAAGTGAACTTGCGATGTACGCCGAACCTCAAATACCAAGAGAATCGTCGTCCTTGCTATCGACCTCAGGAGAACTCGACTCATGCGCCTTACCCAATTGCTTACCCTTGCCGCCCCACTCGCCCTGCTCCTGCCCTTGAGCGCACAGGCTGCATGGCCTGCCGGAGCTCGTGCCGACTATATGAAGGATTGCACTGCAGCAGCCAGCCAAAGCATCGACGCCAAAAGCGCCGAGAAACATTGCGCCTGCGGTGCAGACAAGCTGAATGAAAAATTCACCACCGATGAAATCAAGGAGCTGATGAGTAAATCCAAGCAACCTAGTGCAGAACTGAGAACCCGAGCCCTGGACGCCATCGCTGCTTGCCGAGTGGTCAAATAACCAACCACCGCTCGAAACAGGCTGTACCAAGGCATGTCAGCAGGCCTAAAACGCGGTTTTTTTCACAATTTACGCAGCTTTTACGGGTTTTTTTATCACCGTTTGTTTTCCGCGAAAGCCCCTTAAACCGGGGCCTACAGGCAAATTGAACGGCAAAATACACGGACACACCGGGCAAAGAGCACCTACAGGGGGCTCCCAAGCCGAACATTTCGACTATGATAGCTCGGTGTGCCCAGTTGGCCTGAGCAGCACAGCACTACTGAAAATATATGTTTCTTGGAGATACACCATGTCTAATCGCCAAACCGGCACCGTAAAATGGTTCAACGATGAAAAAGGCTTCGGCTTCATCACTCCTCAAGGTGGCGGTGACGACCTGTTCGTACACTTCAAAGCTATTGAAAGCGACGGTTTCAAAAGCCTGAAAGAAGGCCAAACCGTTTCCTTCGTGGCTGAGAAAGGCCAAAAGGGTATGCAAGCTGCACAAGTTCGCCCTGAGTAAGTTTTCAGCGAGCTAAAAAAACCCCGTCCATGTGACGGGGTTTTTTATGCGCGGGCAAAAAGCCTAACCCTCAACCACAGTTGACCCGAGTAACCACCAGGCCGGCATCGGTATTGAGGTTCAGGCGGTCGGAGCGGTACTCCAGAGTAATCATGTCATTAGGCTTGAGGAAACGCGCATATTGCGCTCCTGCGCGAGTACGGGCCTGCTCCAGCAGTTCGGGAGAAGCCTTCTTGCCGACGGCAAATTCGGCAGCTGTTGCTTCACAACGCGTGTGCCCGGATTCAGAGGCCACAGGTTCCTTTGTCGACCCGGTGGTGCTGCATCCACTGAGGACAACAGCGGCCAACAAGGTTCCGAATGAAGCGAGCTTCCAAGGCATGAAGCCTCCTTTTCAAAATTAAGCAGAGATCGTGCGACAGCCGATTTGGCTTTTGGTTTCAAGACAAAATGGCCTTTTGCCCTATGTCACGGACAGCGAGTAAGTCTGCCTCAGGCATCGCGACACTTTCACAGGACAATCGTCACTGAATATGAACAGTACTCAATAGATATCGATGTAGTCGAACGCCGGTTTCGGCCAGTTCTGCTTGAGTGCATTGAAGATCTGCATTACCCAAACCTCATCACTGGCAGCCACGTTACCGACATAGCCGGATCCGGCGGCCCAGGTTTCCAGGCGAAACAACAAACCCTCGATGTCGACACCTCCCACCACTCCCGAAGAGATGTAGGCAATCCCGGTCCTGGTGACACGCAACTGGGTATGCACGTTGTCACTGGCCGAAGCCAGAAGCTGGCGCACCGCCTCCAGGGTCAGGGCATCAGGCTGATTCAAATCGATTTGCACAGAAGCTTCCTTGAGCGCAGGAAAAGCGCCAGTGTCGCATAGCCCCCGCTTGATGCCTAAGTCGGAGTGCCAAACGCCCGGCAACATGGTTAACTCTGCGACGCAGCAAACACCCGCCCAGGCCCGGCCCTGGCGCCCGCCTTATCCGAATTCGTGAGACTTTCATGGCCACCGTGAGTATCGACGCCGACATCAAAGCCAAATGGCCCCAGGGCCAGTGCTCCTACAGCCCAGGGAGCCCGGAAGAGTTGGCGATCATTGGCATAGACCTGCTGGTCAAGGAGCTGGGAACCCAATCCGCCTGGGCGTTCATTGAGCAGGTTTTCGAGAAGTACCCTACTGATCACCCAGGCGCACAGGACCCGGAACGGGAATAGAACCCCGCAGGCAGGAGCCTGCGGGGGCGCTGCTTACTTGAGGCGAGCCAGACGCTCGGTGAGCAAGTCGAAAAAGCCCTGAGCATCACCGTTCTCAACCCAGAACACGTTCTTTTCCTGCTTCAGGCCGTCGTACCAGTCGACGATGGTCTGGCCGAACGTCGGCCCTTCACGACTGTCGACAACCATGTTGGCCTGACGCCCGCTGAACAGCTCAGGCTTGAGCAGATAGGCGATCACCGTCGCATCATGCACCGGGCCGCCGGGAATACCGTAGTGCTCCATGTCGCCCTTGACGTACTCATTGAGGATATCCCCAACCACCTTGCTGGCATTGTTGTTCAAGGCGGCGATCTTCTGCAGTCGCGCCTCGCTGGTCAGCACCTTGTGGGTGACGTCCAGTGGCAGGTAGGTCAGCTTGACGCCACTCTTGAGCACCACTTCGGCCGCTTGAGGATCGGCGAACAGGTTGAACTCTGCCACCGGGGTGATATTACCGCCATTGAAGTGTGCGCCCCCCATGACCACCACTTCCTTGATGCCCTGGGTAATATCCGGCGCCTGGATCAATGCCAGTGCCAGGTTGGTTTGCGGCCCCAACATGGCAATGGTGATGCTGTGGGGCTTCGCCGCCCGCAACGTATCGATCAGATAGTTGACCGCATTGCCCTTGGCCAGCGGCGCCTTGGGCTCATGCACAGTCACCCCGGAAATGCCTTCCTTGCCGTGAATATTCTCGGCATAGATCGGCGTGCGCAGCAGCGGTTTTGGCGCCCCGGCGTAGACCGGTACTTCATCGCGACCAGCCCACTCACGGGCCAGGCGCGCATTGCGCGAGGTCTTGTCCAGGCGTACGTTGCCCGCCACCGTGGTCAAGGCACGAATATGCAGCTCCTCGGGCGATGCCAGGGCGAACAACAGAGCCACCACATCGTCGGCCCCCGGGTCGGTGTCGATGATCAGATCGATTTTTTCCGCCGCCTGAGCGCCGGTAGCAGTGAGTAGAGACAAGAGCAGCAGACTCCGGAACCAGTGTTGAAACAGCAGAGCATAGCGGTGCATGGCGCACTCCTTGTGCAAGGTAAGGAAAAGCCGGACAGCGGCCTAGAAGGTCACCCCGGCAACCAGGGCGATGTTGCAATACGGCTGGCACTCTCCCGTGCGAATCACTGCACGAGCCTGGCGACTGAGCACCTTGAAATCTTCGTGACTCATCAGTCTGCGCGCCCCGAGCTCGCCACTGAGGTTAAGCACGTCCAGCCCCAGTAAAGGCTGCGGCCGCTTGAGCAGAATTTCCTCGGCCAGCACGTGACTCTCCACCTGCATCTCGCTGAGCAGCACCTTGAGCGTGCCGAGAAAATCGGGCACGCCGTGGGTCAGGGCCAGATCGATCAATTCGACGCCAGGAGGCACCGGCAGACCGGCATCACCGATCACCACGATGTCGCCGTGGCCCAAAGAGGCAATCAAGCGTGACAGGGCAATATTGAGCAAAGGTGTCTTTTTCATGAAGGGACAAAGGCCTGTACGTCGGACAGTGTGGGAATGGAAGGTTGTGCACCGGCGCGCGTCACCGAAAGCGCCGCAGCGACCTGACCAAAGCGGATCGCCTCGGCCTCGCTCTTGCCGGCAGCCAGGGCGGCGGCAAAACCACCGACGAAGGTATCCCCCGCGGCCGTGGTGTCGATGGCCTTGACCTTGGGCGCCGGAAAATGCTCGAAACTGCGGCCATTGGCAAACAGCGAACCTTGTGCCCCCAGGGTGATGATGACCTTGCCGGCACCGGCGGCGATCAAGCGACCGGCCGCAGCTTCGGCGCTCTCCAGCGAGTCCACCGCCACGCCACTGAGGGCGGACGCCTCGCTTTCATTGGGAATCAGGTAGTCGATCGAGCCGTACCACTGCTCCGGCAGCGGGCCGCTGGCCGGCGCCGGATTGAGAATCACCGTCTTGCCCAGCTCACGCCCGCGCTTGAGGGTGTACCCCACCGTTGCCAGGGGCACTTCCAACTGACAGATGATCACGTCGGCCTCCTGCAACACCCGATCAAACCCGGCAACCTTCTCGGGGCTGAGCAGGCCGTTGCCACCGGCGACGATGACAATTGCATTCTGGCTACTGTCATCCACCACGATCAGGGCCACGCCGCTGGAACCCTCTACCGCGCTCACCGCCTGGCAATCGATCTGCTCGGCGAGCAAGGCACTGCGCAATTGCTCGCCATAGGCATCATCGCCAACACAGCCGACCATCGACACCTGCGCCCCCAGCCTGGCGGCCGCCACTGCCTGATTGGCTCCCTTGCCACCGGACACCGTCGCAAAGGATTTGCCAATCAGCGTCTCGCCTCCTCGCGGCAAGCGCTCGGCCCGGGTCACCAGATCCATATTGAGGCTTCCCACTACCACTACTTTTGCTGGCATACATCGATACTCAATCAATTGGATTCAGCGGTACTCGGCAAATGCGCTACTGAGCGGCGCTGTCGATTCCCGCAAGACAATATTCGGCGTAACGATGCGCTGGTCGACCGGCAACTCCCGCGCAGCGATCCGGCGCAGCAGCAACTCTGCCGCGGTCTCCCCCAGTTGCAGGATCGACTGACCCACCGTGGTCAGCGCCGGGTAGACATAACGGCTCATGAGAATGTCGTCGAAGCCGATCACCGAGAGCTCACTGGGTACACGGATATTGCGCTCCGCCGCGGCCCGCAACACACCGATGCCCATCATGTCGTTAGCGGCGAAAATGGCGCTTGGCGGGCGCCTCTCAAGCAACTGCGCCGCAGCCCGATAACCACCAGTGCTGCTGAAGTCACTTTCCAGGATGCGCCCTGCTGGCACCTCGACACCGGCTTCCTGCAACGCCTGGCGAAACCCCGCCAGACGCATCTGCGCCACGCTAGTGTTCGCCGGCCCGCCGATACAGGCGATGTCCCGGTGCCCCAGCTCCAGAAGGTGCCGGGTCGCCAGGTAGGCACCGTAATGGTGGTCGATACGCACCAGATCGGCGTCCACCCCTTCCAGCCCACGGTCGACAATCACCATCGGCGTGCGCACCCCGGCCAGGCCCTGGGCCAGACCACTGTCGCCACCAGCGGATGTCACAATCAGCCCGTCGATGCGCTTTTCCAGAAGCACACGCAGATAGTTGCGCTGCTTGTCCGGGTTATCGTCGGAGTTGCAGAGGATCACGCAGTAACCGTTGCGTTCGCAGTAGTCCTCAATCCCTCGTGCCAGTTCGGCGAAGTAGGGGTTGAGACTGTTGGGCACCAGCAGGCCGATGGTCGCGGTGGTCTTAGCCTTGAGTGAACGAGCCACCGCACTGGGTACATAGTCGAGGCGCTTGATCGCCGCCTCGACCTTGACCCGCACCTCTTCACTGACCGGCCGCGTCTTGTTCAGTACATGGGACACCGTGGTGTAGGAAATCCCCGCCAGCGCTGCCACATCCTTGATTGTTGCCATGAATCAAACCCGCCGATTGGCGCGCTGGCTGCGATAGGTGTCCAGCACCACGGCAATCACAATGACCGCGCCGGTGATGATGCGCTTGGTCGGTTCTGATGCGCCGATTTGCGCCAGGCCTGCAGCCAGCACGGAAATAATCAAGACGCCGAAGAAGGTACTGATCACCGAACCGCGTCCGCCCATCAGGCTGGTGCCGCCAATCACCACCGCAGCGATGACCTGCAACTCCAGACCGGAGCCCGCATTCGGGTCTGCCGCTTCCAGGCGAGAAATTTGAAACAGCGCTGCAATGCCCGCCAACAACCCCATCAGGCTGAACACCAGGATCTTGTAGGGTTTGGGATTGATCCCCGCCAGACGCACCGCCTCTTCATTGGTACCGATGCCGATCAGGTAGCGACCGAACACGGTGCGCGTCAGCACCGCCTGGGCCAGGAAGATAATCAGCAGGGCAATGATAAACGACGGCGAAATGCCAAAGGCAATCGGATTCGACAACCAGGCGAAGGCATCACCGATATAGGCCGTGCGCGAGCCGGTCATCTGATAGGCAACGCCCCGGGCCATTTCCAGCACCCCCAGGGACACAATGAACGACGGGATACGCCAGGCCACAGTGATCGAGCCGGTGATGGTTCCCGCCAGCGCTGCACAGGCCATGCCCAGCAATGCCGCAGGTACCACGCTCCAGCCCCAGCCGAGAATCGCCACGCTGACTGTCGAGGCCGCCAGGGCCAGCACCGACCCCACGGACAGATCGATGCCACCGATGATCAGGACGAAGGTCATACCCACCGCCAGCACCATCAGGTCGGGAATCTGGTTGGCCAGGGTGCTGAAGGTGTCATAGGAAAGGAAGTGGCTGCTGAGCAGGGAGAACAGGACGATCATCCCCAACAACGCCCCCGCCAGACCCAGGTAGGTGCCGAGGCCGTAGTAATGGCCGCCTCGCTTGCCGCTTGCAGGTGCAGTTTTCATGATGCATTCCTAGGCGTCGCTTCGCTGAGCAACGCATCTCGTTTTTGATAGCCGGCAAAGGCGGCGGCAAGCAATTCGTCCTGGGTCCAGCTGTCACGCTCGAAGGTGTCGATCAGACGCCCGGCGGAGAGCACGCCGATGCGATCACAGATCAACATCAACTCGCGCAGGTCGCTGGACACCACCACCAGGGCCTTGCCCTGGCGGGTCAACTCTCCCAGCAAGCCATAGATATCGAACTTGGCGCCGACATCGATACCGCGAGTGGGCTCGTCGAACAGCAACACCGAGCAGTCGCGCTCCAGCCAACGACCGATCACCACTTTCTGCTGGTTGCCGCCGGACAATTCGGACACCAATTGCGCCGGACTGGAACTGCGAATGCGCATGGCATCGATCTGCCGCCGGGCCAGTTGCTCTTCGTCCTGGCCATTGACCAGGCCGCCACTGGAAATAGCCGGCATGTTGCCCAGGGCGATATTGGCGCTGATGGACTGGGTCAGCAGCAACCCTTCGCCCTTGCGATCCTCAGTGATCAACGCAATGCCGTTGGCCACCGCATCCACCGGGGAGCGAATGGTCACCGGACGGGCCGGCGTGCCCAGGGCAATGCTGCCGCTGTCGGCGACGTCGGCACCAAAGATCAGCCGCAGCAACTCGGTACGCCCTGCCCCGATCAGGCCGGAGATGCCGAAGATCTCGCCACTGCGCACCTCGAAGGACACATCACAAACCTTGTCCGAGCGACTGAGGTTGCTGACCGTCAGCGCCGGCGCACCGATCTTGCGCTCGCCCAGATCAATGTGTTCGCCCAGCTCGCGCCCCACCATCAGGTTCACCAACTGTTCGCTGTTGTAGTTGGCCATGGGCTCGACACACACCAGGCAACCGTCACGCAACACAGCAATGCGCTGAGCCACCCGTGCCAACTCTTCCAGGCGATGAGAGATATAGATGATGGACACACCACGGGCCTGCAGGCGGGAGATCTGCTCGAAGAGCATCTCCACCTCGCGGGAAGTGAGCATGGCCGTCGGCTCATCCAGAATCAGCACATGACAGTCGCCGATCAGGTTGCGGGCGATCTCCACCATCTGCTGGTGACCGATGCCCAATTCACCCACCAGCGTGTCGGGATCGATAGCGTCCAGGCCGACCTGGGCCATGGCCTCGATCGCCGCCTTGCGCAATTGCTTGCGGCTGATCCAGCCACCACTGCTGGGCAGGTTGTCGAGAAACAGGTTCTCGGCCACCGACAGGGTCGGCAGCAGGTTGAGCTCCTGCATGACCATGCGAACCCCCGCCTCTTCCGCCTGGGTCCGGCTACCGGGACGATAGTCCTGGCCATTGAACTGCATGTGGCCGGTGGTGGGGCTGACCAGACCACCGATGATCTTCGACAAGGTGCTCTTGCCGGCGCCGTTCTCACCGGTCAGGGCCAGCACCTCCCCGCGCATCAGCGTCAGATCGATGCCGGTCAATACCGGTTGTGCATAGGTCTTGCCGATACCGCTGACCGAGAGGACAGCGTTCGCAGCGGAAACTGACATAAGAAACTCTCCATGCGCTCGCCCGAACGGGCGAGCGCCGTTGTGCCGCCGGAAGGACTACTTGGTGACCAGCTCAACTGGAGTTTCGATCACGCCGTTGGCACCGCTGTCGACTTTCTCGCCCTTGAGGATCTTCAGCGCGGTCTCGATGCCGAACACCGCCTGCTTGGCAGCGAACTGGTCGGCAGTGGCCAGGACCCGGCCATCCTTGAGCATGGGTTTGATGGCGTTGATATTGTCGTAGCCCACTACCTGGACCTTGCCTGCCTTACCGGCGGCCCGCACGGCGGAAACCGCCCCCACTGCCATGCTGTCGTTACCGGCCAGCAATGCCTTGAGGTTCGGGTACTCGCTGAGCATCGCCGAGGCCACACGGTTGCCTGCGTTGATTTCCCAGTCGCCGGATTGCAGCGAGACCACCTTGATCTGCGCGGCGTCCATCGCGTCCTTGAAGCCAGCGGTGCGCTGCTGTGCGTTAGTGGTGGTGGAGACCCCTTCGATGATCCCCACTTCGTCGCCGGCCTTCAGTTGCTTGGCCAGGTACTCACCCACCAGGCGAGCCCCCTTGCGGTTGTCCGGCCCCACGAAAGGTACGCTGATGTTCTTGCTTTTCAGCACACCGGGATCGAGTTGGTTGTCGATATTGATCACGGTGATCCCGGCATCCACCGCCTTCTTGATCACTGGCACCATGGCCTTGGAGTCGGCGGGTGCAATCACCAGGGCATTGACCTTGGAGACGATCATCTGCTCGACGATGCGGATCTGGTTGGCGGTATCGGTTTCGTCCTTGATGCCGTTGGACACCAGCTCGAAATCGGCGGAATGCTCTTTCTGATAAGCCTTGGCGCCGTCTTCCATGGTCAGGAAGAACTCGTTGGCCAGGGACTTCATGACCAGGGCGACCTTGGGTTTCTGCGCGGTGTCGGCATGGGCCGAAGAGAGAGGGAGGGCAGCGGATGCAGCAGCCAGAACAGCAACAGCGAGTAGACGTCCAGCGAAGGGCAGCTTCATGAATTCACTCCGATCTTATGATTATTGTGAGCAGCGTCCGCACGGCAGGGTGAGCAGGCCGTCATCAGCAGGGATGGGAGGCCGGTGCCGCACTTTGGAAAGATAGACGATTGTCGTTGTCCAAAGGCCGCGCAAACGTTTGCGTAAAACGAACTATGCGAACCTAGCCAGAGTTTGTCAACGCCGATCAGTGTCTGGAAAAAGCAGACAGACAGGGGGCAAAACCCCACTGCTGGAGAGGAGAAACCTGTCCGCACCGTAGCGTCGAACAGGCTCAGAGGGTCATGCGGTGGTGTTTACCAGGCCGCCCGAGGAGGAGTCCTTGGCCAGCTCACGGACCAGATTGCCCGATACCTCGGCCAGGGCCCCGTTGGTCTGGGCGATCTGCCCTTGAAGGCCCATCACCACGGTCTGCTTGGCTTCAGGGGTCGGATAGTCGGCGGCCTGGGCGGCAGCCAGTTGCTGTTGCTGCTGCTTGAGCTGCTCCTGCAACTCTTGCATACGCTTGAGCAGCATCTTGACGACGATGCTCTGATTATCTCCACCCGAGTCTGCGGCTTCGGACTTTTCCGCCTGCTTGCCGGAACCCACCCGGAGGGTGTCCGACTCATCGGTGCCCAGCGCCGTGGACGCCTCCTCGGCAGTGGCGTTACTCAACGCATCAATGGTCGCCGGTGACTTGCCATTGATCAAAATCGCTCCTGCGCCAGGAAATCCGACTGACAGAGACATATGAACTCCTGAAAAAAAGATCCTGTCGGGTCATCGACCGTCTCGCGACATTCTTTAATGACCGCCCCTGCCCCTTTTCACCAAACCGCTGACGGGCATTTTCGGATTGCCGAACGCCTACCCGCGCAAACGTTCGGAAACCCGGACGCACACCACTCCATCGCCGTCAGAAAAATGAATAAAGTTGATATAAATCAGTAACTTAAAATACTTATCGGACCAAGGTAGCGCTGGTACAGATCCTGCTCAACCCTCACCGCCTCACCGCATACAGATCTGCGATCGGGGTGTTTCTAGATGAACCTGCATCAGCACCGTCTCACTACTAGAGAGAAAATAATGAAATCTGCCTTCAAAACCTTCGCTCCGGGCGCTTTGGCCCTCCTCCTGCTTCTGCCCGCAGCTGTGCAGGCCAAAGAAGCTGAAACCCAACAGAAACTCGCCAACGTTGTGGTCCTTGCTACCGGTGGCACCATCGCCGGCGCCGGCGCCAGTGCCGCGAACAGCGCCACCTACCAAGCAGCCAAAGTCGGCATCGAACAACTGATCGCCGGCATCCCCGAGCTGAGCCAACTGGCCAATGTGCGTGGCGAGCAAGTCATGCAGATCGCTTCGGAAAGCATCACCAACGAAAACCTGCTGCAACTGGGTCGCCGCGTTGCCGAACTGGCCGACAGCAAAGACGTCGATGGCATCGTCATCACCCACGGCACCGACACCCTGGAAGAAACCGCCTACTTCCTCAACCTGGTGGAAAAGACCGACAAGCCGATCGTGGTCGTCGGCTCCATGCGCCCAGGCACCGCCATGTCGGCCGACGGCATGCTCAACCTGTACAACGCAGTAGCCGTAGCCGGCAGCAAGAACGCCCGCGGTAAAGGCGTGCTGGTCACCATGAACGATGAAATCCAGTCCGGTCGCGATGTCAGCAAGATGATCAACATCAAGACCGAAGCCTTCAAGAGCCCATGGGGCCCACTGGGCATGGTAGTGGAAGGCAAATCCTACTGGTTCCGCCTGCCTGCCAAGCGTCACACCATGGATTCGGAATTCGACATCAAGAACATCAAGAGCCTGCCTGACGTAGAAATCGCCTACGGCTACGGCAACGTCAGCGACACCGCTTACAAGGCCCTGGCACAAGGTGGTGCAAAAGCCATCATCCATGCCGGTACCGGCAACGGCTCCGTGTCCTCCCGCGTAGTGCCAGCCTTGCAAGAGCTGCGCAAGAACGGCGTGCAGATCATTCGTTCTTCCCACGTCAATGCTGGCGGCTTCGTACTGCGCAACGCTGAACAACCTGACGACAAGAACGACTGGGTCGTGGCTCACGACCTGAACCCGCAAAAAGCCCGCATCCTGGCCATGGTCGCTCTGACCAAGACTCAGGACAGCAAAGAACTGCAACGCATGTTCTGGGAATACTGACAGCCCTCCGCTCGACCGACTCCGGTCGAGCAGGCTTCAACCACTCGCCGATCCAGGCGAGTGGTTCCGCCCCCCGCCTAACAGCCTCGTCGCGCCCTCCCCCGTAAAAAATCTCCCTCATCCGTGAGACAAATGCGTAAAGCATGGTCAGAGGAACTTCTTGAATCTTAAGCAGTTGCGAAATGTCCTACAGTTAAATACTGTATACACGTACAGCTTATTAAGGATTGTTCCGTGGCCACGACCCAAACGCCCCTCAGCTCCTACGAACGCCTGGGTGTACGCATCCAGAAAATCATCAACTCCCCTACCGCACAGAAAGCCAAGGCAGCCCTGATCTTCCGCCTCGCCGATGAGCCCCAGGACGAGTGGGAACGCCTGCTGGAGGAAATCGCCGAGAACGACAACGTCACCCTCGCCTATCGCGACGATGGTGGCGTGCAAATTTTCTGGGTCGTACCGAAGGAAGACTGAGTTGATGAGTGTCCGTTGTTTTGCCGTACTGCTGTTTTTCGTCACCTTCACCGCCCAAGCCGATGCCCCACGCACCTTCAGCGAAGCCAAGAAAGTCGCCTGGAAACTCTATGCCCCCCAATCAACCGAGTTCTACTGCGGCTGCAAGTACAACGGCAACCGGATAAACCTCGCCGCTTGCGGCTATATACCGCGCAAGAACGCCAAGCGTGCGGAGCGCATCGAATGGGAACACATAGTGCCGGCCTGGCAGATCGGTCATCAGCGCCAATGCTGGCAGCAAGGCGGGCGCAAGAATTGCACCCGTACCGACCCGGTCTATCAGCGGGCCGAAGCGGACTTGCATAACCTGGTACCAAGCATTGGCGAAGTGAATGGCGACCGCAGCAACTTCAGTTTCGGTTGGCTGCCGGAGCAATCCGGGCAATATGGCTCATGCCTGACCCAGGTGGATTTCAAGGCCAAGAAAGTCATGCCCCGCCCCTCGATTCGCGGCATGATCGCCCGCACCTACTTCTACATGAGCAAGCAATACGGTCTGCGCCTGTCGAAACAGGATCGACAGCTCTTCGAAGCCTGGAACAAAACCTATCCGGTGCAGGATTGGGAGCGCCAACGCAATCAGAGCGTGGCCTGCGTGATGGGGCGTGGGAACGAGTTTGTCGGAACCGTCAACCTCAAGGCCTGCGGCTGACCCAGAGGCGCCCCTTGATGTGGGCGCCTCTCGATATGGCGGGGGCAGGCTTACTGTGCAGCCTGGTGCTCGATAACCGTGACATCGATGTCACGCTTCTTGGCCTTGATGAGTTTCTCGACCACTTCGGTCTTTTTTGCCTCGGCCTCGGCCTGGGACGCAAAAGGCCCGAGCAGCACCCGTTTCTTGCCTTCCACGGTCACCACATTGGACATGATCCCGTGCTCGATCAGCCAACCTGTGAGATCACTGACCGCCAGGGGCAGTTCGCTGCCCACCCACACATCCCACTGCGGCGCGGTAGAAGCCTGAACCGGCTGAACCTGCGTCGTCGCCAAAGCGCTCTTGTTCGCCTCGACTGGCTTGCCTTCACCGCAACCGGCCAACGCCAACACCGCCATCATCATCGCTACTGTGCGCACAACCTACCCCTAGAAAGTCTGAGGCGGCGATTTTAGCACTCAAGACAAAAGAGACCTCGTCACAAAAACAGGCCGAAACAGGAAGAATGATATTTATTGCCTCTGTATAGTTGCGCCTTGGGAATTAATAGATCGTCTGCGCGTCAGAAAGAGGCACCCACTCAGTGGAACTTCGCACTAATCTATACCTAAGACCGACCTCTGCACTGTTTGAATCTGGTGCTCTACAAAGCCATCAAGGAGAAGATCATGCTGATACTCACCCGCAAAGTCGGTGAAAGCATAAACATCGGTGACGACATTACGATCACCATTCTCGGCGTCAGCGGCCAACAGGTCCGCATCGGTATCAACGCGCCAAAAGACGTCGCGGTACACCGCGAGGAAATCTATCAACGCATTCAAGCCGGACTGACCGCCCCGGACAAACGCGAAACCCCATGAATCCAATGAGCACCCGCTCCCTGCCTGTGCCCAACAGCTGGCGCGGCGCGTGCCCTATTTGTCTTGAACCTCTCCTACAGAACACCTGCATGCCCTGACCGGATTGCGGCTATAACAGATTCCCGCCCACTGGATTGTCATCAAGCACTGACTATCGCCCTTTTCTGGCAAGTACCAACCGCAGCCTCCCGGTACGCGGCGCCTCAGCAATACAGGCGTCGCACCCGGGCTCGGCGGTCAGGCGCTGACCGCTGGCTTGAACCCCAGATCCTCAGTGAACCGCAGCAGGTAGCCGTCCGGATCAAGCACCAGCAGGTTCAACTCACCATGCAGTAACTCATCATGCCGGTACCAGCACTCCTGGATTTCCCTGCGCAGGACGATACCGGCATGCGCCAGAGCGGCAGCCATCTGGCGAATGTCCGGGCACTCGATAGACAAGTTCATGCCTCGGCCAAAAGGCGCCTGCAAGGGGCCGACGCGCCACTCTGATTCCTCCTGATCATCCTGCTCCAGCATCAACTGAGCGCCGTTGAAGGAAAGAAAGGCAAAGAAGTGTTCCGGACGCTGATACTCCACCTTGAAACCGAGGGTATCGCGATAAAAAATCAGACTGCGCTCCAGGTCCGTGACCAGCATTTCCGGAACCAGGTTATTCATTTGAAACATGGCAAAAGTCCATTGCTCATTGATCGAGCCGCGAGACTACGCCCAAGCCGATCCCAAGTGCAGCCCCGCTTACCAATGATTACAACTGAGCCAATGCCACACCAGGCGCCACGCCCATCCACCTGCCGCCGATCATCCATGGACAGCCTTCAGAAAGAAAAGGCGACCCGCATTCGGATCGACAACATCCGTGCGGGCCGCCTTGCCGTTGAGAAAAACAACGACGTCACTGTTCAGCCATGACGCTCCAGCAACACCTTGCTCCACAGGGTGAAGGCCACGGAGGGCGTCCATGCCGGGTTTGAAGTGTGCTCTTGAAGGCAGAGATAGTGATTGCCCTCGTAGCTCACTCCGTCATCCCGGAGATAGCGTTGACTGCTACTCCACTCAGGAAAGCTCGGATCGACGGCGCCACCCGCGGTCCTGACACTCAGGCTGCGACTGGGCAACGATTCACGACCCTGAGTATCAGTGGCCGTGACGAAGTAACTGTACTGGGTATCGGCACTCAGCCCCTTGTCTTCGAAGCCCAGGGAAGTCGCCTGGCCCACCGCATTGCCATCGCGATACAGGGTGTAGAACTCCACCGGGCGCACACCACTGGAGGCGCCCCAGCTCAAGGTGACACTGCTACGAGTGGCTCCCAGCACCTGCAGGTTTCCAGGTGCCCCGGGACGCTCGGGCTCTGCGCCATCGCCATGGATCAACGGCGCATAACGGTTGCGGAACTCCCAGTTGTACGGCACGCCTTGCCGACTGACTCCGGCATCCCAGTTCACCGACCAGGTCATCAAGCCCTTGATGGCATGACCAGCATCCTGCAGCCGCTTGAACGCATTGCTCACAGCCGCGGGATCGATGACATAGCCCGTGGCCGCGGCATCGACGTTGCTGGGCAAGCCGATTGCCAGCTTGTCCGCCGCAATCCGGGTGTAACCGCGAGAGCCCGAAGCCAGGCTGTCGGTCAGGTAGAACAGGAAGTCCTCCTTCATCTGATCATTGTTCTGGGCAATCCAAGCGCCCTGCCCGCCATTGGCCTCCGGCACCCAGAGTCCATCGCCACCCTGGTTGTAGTATTGCGGCGCGACAAAGTCGTAGTAGCCCTCCAGGGCTTGCAGGTAAGCCACGTACTTGCCATTGCTGGTCAGGTACGGAAACTCCGGCGCCATGCTGATGATGAAATGCTTGCCCTGACCGGCATAGTGATCCTTCACCAGCTTCAAGGCTGCCGGCAACACACTCTTGTTGTCGGCATAGTCGATTGCACTCTGCTCCAGATCGATATCCAGGCCATCGAAGCCGTAAGTCTCCACCAGACGGATGATTTCGTTGGCCAAAGGCTGCTCGTCGCCCTTGCGCAACTCGATATGCGCATCGGCACCACCCAGGGAAATCAGCACGACGCGCCCCTGGCTGTTGAGCACACCGACCTGACGCCGGAACTCGGCGTCCGAGAGGTTGTAGGGCTTGAAGGTGGGAATGCCGTTGCCCTTCATGAAGGCCACCGCCACCACGTTGTACTCCTTGGGGACATCCAGCAGGCTCAGATTGGCAAATTGCCCCTGCTGATAACCGTCGGCAGAACCGGCGGCCCAGTTATGCCAGAAGCCCATGAGGATCTTCTTGCCGGCAATGCTCGGCATCATGGCGGCCGCATCGGCAGCTTGACTCTTGTTTAATGCAAAATCGATTTTATTCACGCTCTAATCCTTCAGAACTGTTAAAGGGGGCTGCACGACCGAGACTTACTTGAAGTCCAGATCGAAGGCCTGATAAAACCCGTTTCCGGTATTGGCGACAACCCACACCAGCACCACAACATGGTGGCCTTTCTTGTTTTTTGGCAGCACAACTTCATGATTAGTCTTAGCCTTCAATACCGAGCCAAACTTGTCGAATGGAACTTCGGTATAAAAATCCTGATAAAAAGCCTGAGGTTCCAGTTGTGCGCGGCTGATGCGTTGCTTCGGGTCCCAACCATCTTTAGTGATGAACCAGCTGTAGCCACGAGTGACGTGGGGCGCGGTGTACTCCCATTGCACCCGGAACACCTGACCGGGGTCCACATTGAGCAGCGGCCAGCTGAAGGCACGATTGATTTTCTTCGACATTTCCTCGTTGGTGAAGTTGATGCAGTCGCGCTCATCCACCTTGCCACCACTGAGAATGTGGCCATCTGCGGGAGGTACCGCGCTCCCGACATCGCTGTCGTAAGGTTTCGGGAAAGGCCCGGCGGTCAGAGCCGGAAAGTTTTTCCCGCCTTCCATTTCATTCACCTGCCAGGTTCCCAGCAATCCCAGCTCTACAGCAACCGCACCACGACTGGAAGGCGAAACAACGCGACCATGTTTAACTTGAGCTTGTGGCTTGTTCATATCTTTCACTCCATTGATTAAGTAAGTCTTGCTCCTTGTTGAGCACCTTTAACTTAGCGCACTTTTCTCGATTTTCTTCACCACATCACAAACTAACCATCCAGAACAATTTACACAATTCAGCGCCAGCCCTATTAAACACTAGACTTCTTTGTTTGAACTGACACTTTAAAGAGTCAATGTATTACACGCTTTTCTACACTAAAACTCATACTTTCTGCCGAGAGAAAATATCAAGCCATACAACTTGCGTTGAAAACACGGCACCCAGAAACAACAAAACCCGGCGATTGCCGGGTTTGCTGACAGAAAGGCTGAGCGCCTACACCTGAAGCGCTGTCTGGGCTTACAGACAGGTCGCCAACGCGGCCAATCGACGCTTCGAAACAGAGCTGCCCTCGATCGCGTAATAGTGGACAGCGGTGCCCGAGGGCTCGGCCTTGATATCCACGAAGACTTCAGCTGCACGGGTATACACCGTATATCCGCCTACCTTGCCAGCTTGCAGGTAGGCAGCCGCATCCACACCAAAGACCGCCTCATCCTGCCAGGCGAACTGTACGCATTGCGCCACCAGTTGATCGGCCTTGGCCGAGGTCAGGGTCTTGTTGGGCGTTCTTGTCCGGGCATCGTCCATGGTGGAACTTGCACAGCCGGCCAACAACACCGCAACCATCACCGCCATCAAAACCCGCATGCTGCCACCTCGTCCATAAAACGCGAGAGTATCGCTCACACGGCGGAGAAAAGGCGTTTGAGCAGAAAAAAAGAAGCCGCGATGCCAATTGCCTTTTGTTTACAAACCCCATTGCAAGGCCTCAGGCAAAGGATTAACCTTCGCGCCCCTTCCCACACTTTTGCCAAGGAGATCCACCATGCAACAGCTGATCAACCCTTGCAGGACGTGCCTGGTTTAAACGCTGTATCCGCTACCCGTTAGCGCCTTCGCTTAACCCCGCTCCGTCCTGCCACTACCTGAATATTTTTTTCCAATCAGGAATTGGACATGGACACTTGCATCCGTCATTTGTCGAATGGCGTCTCTCTTATCGCCTCCGACACCACCTGGATCGAAGACAAAGCGCTCCAGCAACTGCACACCACCGCCCAACTACCCGGCATGCGCCAGGTCGTAGGCATGCCTGACCTGCACCCAGGCCGAGGCTACCCGGTAGGTGCAGCATTTTTTTCCACTGAGGTGGCCTATCCGGCACTGGTGGGCAACGACATCGGCTGCGGCATGGCGCTGTGGCAAACCGACCTCTCCAGCAGCCGCCTCAATCTGGACAAGCTGGAAAAGAAAATCGGCAATATCGATCTCCCTTTGGATGAACAGTGGGATGAAGAACGTGCCCAGCTGGGCCTGCCCCTCACCGGTCACGAGCACTCACTGGGCACCATTGGCGGCGGCAATCACTTCGCCGAGCTGCAACAGCTCGATCAGGTGTACGACACCGCAGCCCTGCTGGCTCTGGAACTGAATCCGAAAGCCTTGTTGCTGCTGGTGCATAGCGGCTCTCGCGGCCTGGGAGAGGCCATACTGCGGCGCCATGTGGATCAGCACGGGCACAACGGCCTGGAGATGACCAGCGCCGCTGGCGTCCAGTACTTGCAAGAGCATGATGAGGCCCTGCGCTTCGCCGAAGCCAACCGACGACTGATTGCCGAACGCCTGCTGCACAACCTGCGAGCCAAGGGGCACGCCACTCTGGACATCAACCACAACCTGGTGTCCCCGGCGAATATCGATGGCGTCGAGGGCTGGCTGCATCGCAAGGGCGCCACACCATCGGACCAGGGTCCAGTGGTCATTCCGGGCTCCCGCGGTGACTACAGCTACCTGGTACAGCCCACTCCGACGCCTGTCAGCCTGTTCTCCCTGGCCCACGGCGCCGGACGCAAATGGCTGCGCAGCGACTGCAAGGGCCGGCTGGCGACCCGCTTCAGCTTCGACCAGCTCAAGCGCACGCAACTGGGCAGCCGAGTGATCTGCGAAGACCGCGGATTGATGTACGAGGAAGCGCCCGAAGCCTACAAGAGCATCGACAGCGTAGTGGGCAGCCTGCGGGACGCCGGCCTGGTAAAGGTCATCGCCCGGCTCAAGCCGGTACTGACTTACAAACGCCGGGGGTGCTGCTGATGCTGTTACAGCTGTCCTCTGCCCAGGGGCCTGCCGAGTGCGAGCTGGCGGTGACCAAGGCCTTGCGCCTGCTGTATCGCGAAGCCGAGGCACAAGGCGTAAGCACCAGCCTGGTCGAACTGGTACCCGGCCAAACCCGGGACACCCACAAGTCGGTCCTGATCAGCCTTGATGGCGAACAGGCTGCAAGACTGGCTGAACGCTGGACAGGCACCCTGCTCTGGACCTGCAAAAGCCCGTGTCGCCCTGGACACAAACGCAAGAACTGGTATTTCGCCGGGCAACTGTTCAAGGCTCCACAAGACAGCATGGACGGCGAAATCCGCTTTGAAGCCATGCGTGCATCAGGTCCGGGCGGACAACACGTGAACACCACCGACTCCGCAGTGCGTGCCACGCACCTGGCAACTGGAATCAGCGTGAAAGTGCAGTCCGAACGCAGTCAGCACGACAACAAGCGCGTTGCTCGCCTGCTGATCCAGCAGCGCCTGGCGGATCGGCAACAGCAATCCGAGGAAGCACTGCGTCTGCAACGCCGCGACGCCCATCACCGAGTGGAGCGCGGCAACCCGGTACGCCGTTTCAACGGCAACGCGTTCATAGCCCAAGACTGCCCCCCGGCCACGGGAGCCGGCCATCACGACGGCTCCCTGCACCAGAAGTTGGCGAGCTTCGCCTGCGCAAACAGGGAACCGCACGTAAAAAATCCTCAACCCACTCGCCAACAGGACCGCCACCCACAAAAAGAACCGTGGACGGCAACGACCAGGACAATGGAAGACACGGAGTAAAAACCTTGATGAACAGCTATTTTGAAAGCCCCCTTCAAAGGCATCCCCTTGATCAGCAAGTAACCCACCCGGATATCCAGGTGGGCCGCTACAGCTACTACTCAGGTTACTAGCGCGATCACAGCTTCAATGACTGCGCAAACTACCTTCTTCATGATGAAGGCGCTGACCAACTGATTATCGGCAGCTTCTGCTCAATTGGCTCAGGGGCGGCATTCATAATGCCCGGCAACCAAGGGCATAGGAACGAGCGGATCAGCACCTTCCCCTTCTATTGGATGTCCGAGGAGCCTGCGTTCACAGGCGCGCAAAACGGCTACGAAGCCGCTGGGGACACGGTGATCGGCAATGATGTCTGGATGGGTTCCGAAGCCGTTGTCATGCCCGGCATCAAAATCGGAGACGGTGCAGTGATAGGCACCCGCGACCTGGTGACACGAGATGTCGAACCTTAGGCAATCGTCGGCGGCAGTCCTTTCAAGACGATCCGTAAACGCTTCGACGAACGTAGCATCGAGAGGCTTCTGGCGATGCAGTGGAGGCACTGGAGCGACGACCAGTTAAAAGCGGTAATGCAACTGATGACCAGTAGCAATATCGCGGCGTTGTTTCAGCACTGGAAGGAGTTCGTTCGAGCGCCCTGACCCGACATCCCCAAGCGGCCCGCTCACTCCGGCCGCCATCAGGACAAGAAGCGCCATGCGGAAAAACAGTGATCGCACCGAAGTTCTGAAGAGCACCTCGCAATACAATTAAAACGCCCAAAGCAAAAAAGGGCTCACCTTTCGGTGAACCCCTTCTAGACCGCCCAGCAGAGCGGATTTTGTTTGGTAGGCGCGATTGGACTCGAACCAACGACCCCCACCATGTCAAGGTGGTGCTCTAACCAACTGAGCTACGTGCCTGCTGTGAGGCGGCATTCTACGGAATTCCAAAGGGGTGTCAACACCTTTTTTGCAGCTAAGCCTATGAATATGCGAATTTTTTAATTTCGCGGCCACGAAGAAGTTTTTCTTCCTGTCTGGTAGCGGATTTTCAACTCAGGTAGCATCGACGCACTCGTAAAATATATTAAACACATGAGGTCGCAGGATGGCGAACATTCCCTACCCACAGTCTTATTACGCTGCTTCCGCCAATGCGGCCCCGGAACGCGCACAGTTGCAAGATGAGGTTGAAACCGACGTCTGCGTGATAGGCGCAGGTTACACGGGCCTGTCCAGCGCCCTGTTTCTTCTGGAAAACGGCTTCCGGGTGACCGTGCTCGAGGCCGCCAAGGTCGGCTTCGGTGCATCCGGGCGCAATGGCGGGCAGATCGTCAACAGCTACAGTCGCGACATCGATGTAATCGAACGCACTGTCGGCCCCAAGCAAGCACAACTGCTGGGTCAGATGGCATTCGAGGGCGGCCGTATCATCCGCGAGCGCGTCGCCAAGTATCAGATCCAGTGCGATCTGAAAGACGGGGGCGTGTTTGCCGCACTGACCAACAAGCAAATGGGTCACCTGGAGTCGCAAAAGCGTCTCTGGGAGCGCTACGGCCACACTCAGCTGGAGTTACTGGACGAGCGGCGGATTCGTGAAGTCGTGGCCTGCGACCAGTACAAGGGCGGCATGCTCGATATGAGTGGCGGCCACATCCACCCGCTGAACCTGGCCCTGGGTGAAGCGGCTGCCGTGGAATCCCTGGGCGGGACCATTTACGAACAATCCCCAGCGCTACGCATCGAGCGCGGCGCCAGCCCCGTGGTACATACCCCGCAGGGTAAAGTCCGCGCCAAGTTCATCATCGTCGCCGGCAACGCCTACCTGGGCAACCTGATTCCGGAGCTGGCAGCCAAATCCATGCCGTGCGGCACCCAGGTGATCACTACCGAACCCTTGGCCGATGAGCTGGCAGCCAGCCTGCTGCCCCAGGACTACTGCGTCGAGGACTGCAACTACCTGCTGGACTATTACCGCCTCTCCGGCGACAAGCGCCTGATCTTCGGCGGCGGAGTAGTGTATGGCGCCCGTGACCCGGCCAATATCGAAGCGATCATCAGGCCGAAGATGCTCAAGGCCTTCCCGCAGCTGCAAAACGTGAAGATCGACTACGCCTGGACCGGCAACTTCCTGCTAACCCTGTCACGCCTGCCACAGGTTGGTCGTCTGGGAGACAACATCTACTACTCCCAGGGCTGCAGTGGACACGGCGTGACCTATACCCACCTGGCGGGCAAGGTCCTGGCAGAAGCCCTAAGAGGCCAGGCAGAGCGTTTTGACGCCTTCGCCGATCTACCCCACTACCCTTTCCCTGGAGGCCAATTGCTGCGCACTCCATTCACCGCACTAGGAGCCTGGTACTACAGTTTACGAGACAAGTTCGGCCTCTGATAAACGGCCTTTCTGACACCATAAAAAAACCGCCCAACAGGCGGTTTTTTTATGCTCGGACATTTCCACTCAAATTGCACAACTGCGCCATGCTTATTGCAAAAACAAAAAACCCCGGTCTTTCGACCAGGGTCTTTGCTATCTATGCGAATCAAGCCTTTGGCTTTCTTCGTTGCTTCAAGGCGTTCAGTGGTCCTTGAAACTGATATGGCGCAGCGGACGGGACTCGAACCCGCGACCCCCGGCGTGACAGGCCGGTATTCTAACCGACTGAACTACCGCTGCGTATCGCTTGGACTTGCGTCCATGTGAACCGTTTAAATCGTCTGACTAAAAAGCTTTTGGACTTTTCAATCTCAAACCAGGTCAACCTGATCTGGAAAATATGGCGCAGCGGACGGGACTCGAACCCGCGACCCCCGGCGTGACAGGCCGGTATTCTAACCGACTGAACTACCGCTGCGCGTCGGTTGGAGGCTTCCTTGGAAGCTTCCGCCTTTCTCTCGAAAGACTCTCAGCAATGGTGGGTGATGACGGGATCGAACCGCCGACCCTCTGCTTGTAAGGCAGATGCTCTCCCGGCTGAGCTAATCACCCTTTGCTTCGCTGAGGCCGCGAAATTTACGCAGGTACCGAAGCTAAGTCAATAGCAGGCTTGAAGTTTTTTTCAGAAACAGCTGCAAGCGACACACTGCGAGGCCCAGGCAAAAGCCAAGACCGTATCATTCCTGATAAATCATTTTCTTGGTCATGCCGCCGTCCACCACGAACTCTTGACCAGTAACGAATCCCGAGTTGCGCGACAGTAGCCAAGCCACCATCGCTGCCACGTCCTCCACCGCCCCCACCCTGCCCGCTGGATGCTGGGCGTGATCAGCATCAGACAAAGGCTCGGCACGTCGCACCGCTGGATCACGAGCGTCGATCCAGCCAGGACTCACGGCGTTGACCCGAATTTCCGGTCCCAGACTAATTGCCAGGGCGTGAGTCAAGGCCAGCAAACCACCCTTGCTCGCCGCATAGGCCTCACTGTCGGGCTCCGATTGCCGAGCACGAGTAGAAGCCAGGTTGACGATAGAACCGCCATGGGCACGCAGATAAGGCGCGCAATGCTTGGCCAGCAGCATAGGCCCGCCAAGATTCACCGCCAGCACCCGATTCCAGTAGGCCAGGTCCAGGCTTTCCAAGGTGATGTTGTGCGGATCGGCCACCGCAGCATTGCAGACCAGGGCGTCCAGGCGCCCGAACTGCCCCAGCACCTCGGCAACCCCTTGAGCCACCTGCTGCTCATCCGCCACGTCCATGGTGATGAACCAGGCATTCTCACCCAGCACCTTGGAAACCTTGGAACCGCGCTCCCGATCCAGATCGGTCAGCACCACTTGCCAGCCTTCACTGATCAGCCATGCAGCGATCCCCAGGCCAATGCCCCGCGCCGCGCCGGTGACCAGCGCAACACGACCATTAACGCCACCCTGAGGCGTGGACAACTCGATCACAAGGCTGCCAGACCGCGAGCCAGGTCGGCCTGCAGGTCAGCCACATCCTCCAGCCCCACTGCAATGCGGATCAGACTGTCACGAATACCCGCAGCCTCACGCTCCTGAGGCGCCAGACGCCCGTGGGAAGTGGTGCTCGGATGGGTAATAGTGGTTTTGCTGTCGCCCAGGTTGGCAGTGATCGAAATCAGCCGAGTGGCATCGATAAAGCGCCAGGCGCCCTCTTTACCACCCTTGACCTCAAAGCTCACCACCGCACCGAAACCACGCTGCTGGCGCTTGGCCAGCTCGTGCTGCGGATGACTGGCAAGACCTGCGTAGTGCACCTTCTCGACACCGTCCTGCTGCTCCAGCCATTGCGCCAGGGCCAGGGCATTGGAGCAGTGGGCACGCATCCGCAAGCTCAGAGTCTCCAGCCCCTTGAGGAAAATCCAAGCATTGAACGGACTCAGGGTCGGCCCTGCAGTACGCAGGAAACCCACCACTTCTTTCATTTGTTCGCTGCGGCCGGCCACCACACCGCCCATACAACGGCCCTGACCGTCAATGAACTTGGTCGCCGAATGCACCACCACGTCCGCACCAAGCTTCAGCGGCTGCTGCAACGCAGGGGTACAGAAACAGTTGTCGACCACCAGCATCGCACCCTTGGCATGAGCTACCTCGGCCAGTGCGGCGATGTCCACCAACTCGGCCAAGGGATTGGATGGCGACTCGACAAACAGCAATTTGGTGTTGCTCTTGATTGCCGCATCCCAGCCGGACAGGTCCGCCAGGGGTACGTAATCAACCTCAACACCAAAACGCCTGAAGTACTTCTCGAACAAGCTGATGGTCGAGCCGAATACACTGCGCGACACCAGCACGTGGTCCCCAGCACTGCAAAGACTCATCACCACCGAAAGAATGGCCGCCATGCCAGTGGCCGTGGCGACTGCCTGCTCCGCACCTTCCAGCGCCGCGATTCGTTCTTCGAACGAGCGCACCGTCGGATTGGTGTAGCGCGAATAGACGTTACCAGGAACCTCGCCGGCGAACCGCGCAGCCGCATCGGCAGCTGTACGGAACACATAGCTGGAGGTAAAGAACATTGGATCACCGTGCTCGCCTTCCGGCGAGCGGTGTTGGCCGGCGCGCACCGCCAGGGTATCGAACGCTACGCCTTCAAGGTCGCTGTCCAGCCGACCGGCATCCCAATCCTGACTCATGCCGCCTACTCCTAATGTCTTCTTAAATGCTCTGGATCAGTTGTTGTACAGATCGATGATGGCGCTGACTGCCTGAGTCTTGGCCTTGGAAGCATCATTACGAGCGTCCTCGATCTTGTTCAGATAGGCCTCATCCACATCGCCAGTGACGTACTTGCCATCAAACACGGCGCAATCGAAGCTCTCGATCTTGATCTTGCCACCACCGACCGCTTCGATCAGGTCTGGCAAGTCTTGATAGATCAGCCAGTCGGCACCGATCAGGTCCGCCACATCCTGGGTCGAACGATTGTGGGCAATCAGTTCATGGGCGCTTGGCATGTCGATGCCGTACACGTTCGGATAGCGTACAGCAGGGGCCGCCGAGCAGAAGTAGACGTTTTTCGCGCCGGCTTCACGGGCCATCTGGATGATCTGCTTGCAGGTGGTGCCACGGACGATGGAGTCATCCACCAGCATCACGTTCTTGCCGCGGAATTCCAGCTCAATTGCATTGAGTTTCTGACGCACGGATTTCTTCCGCGCCGCCTGGCCCGGCATGATAAAGGTGCGACCGATATAGCGGTTCTTGACGAAACCTTCGCGGAACTTGACGCCCAGATGGTTGGCCAACTCCAACGCCGCGGTACGACTGGTGTCCGGAATCGGGATCACCACATCAATATCGTGCTCCGGACGCTCGCGCAGGATCTTCTCGGCCAACTTCTCGCCCATACGCAGACGCGCCTTGTACACCGAGACACCATCAATGATCGAGTCAGGACGAGCCAGATAAACGTGCTCGAAGATGCACGGAGTCAGCTGCGGGTTGGTGGCGCACTGGCGGGTGTAGAGTTTGCCTTCTTCAGTGATGTAGACCGCCTCGCCCGGAGCCAGGTCGCGAATCAGAGTGAAGCCCAGCACGTCCAGGGAAACGCTTTCCGAGGCAATCATGTACTCCACGCCTTCGTCGGTATGACGCTGGCCGAAGACGATCGGACGGATACCGTGTGGATCACGGAAACCGACGATGCCGTAACCGGTGATCATGGCCACCACTGCGTAACCACCGACACAGCGGTTGTGCACGTCAGTCACCGCAGCAAACACGTCTTCCTCGGTAGGCTGCAGCTTGCCGCGCTGGGCCAGCTCGTGAGCGAACACGTTGAGCAGCACTTCGGAGTCGGAGTTGGTGTTGACGTGGCGCAGATCGGACTCATAGATCTCTTTGGCCAACTGCTCGACATTGGTCAGGTTGCCGTTGTGCGCCAGGGTGATGCCGTACGGCGAGTTGACGTAGAACGGCTGAGCCTCGGCCGAAGTCGAACTGCCCGCAGTCGGGTAACGCACATGGCCAATACCCATGTGACCGACCAGACGCTGCATATGCCGCTGCTGGAACACATCACGAACCAGGCCATTGTCCTTGCGCAGGAATAACCGGCCATCATGGCTGGTCACGATACCGGCAGCGTCCTGGCCGCGGTGCTGGAGGACGGTTAGCGCGTCATACAGCGCCTGATTGACGTTCGACTTACCGACGATACCGACGATGCCACACATGCGACGCAACCCCTACTTAATGAAACTGAACTGAACACATCTTACTGAGGCGTTTTGGCCGGTAAGAGGTGCTCCTTGAACGGTATTTCAGCGGGTACGCTGATACCGCTGGCCAGCCACTGACTGCTCCACCCCAGAATGAGGTTCTTGGACCAGTCTGCAACCAATAGAAATTGTGGCACCAGTCGCGACTGTTGCCACCAGGAATCCTGCTGAACCGGCCCCAGGCTCAAGAGCCCGACGGCCACGACCACCAGCAACGCGCCACGCGCCGCGCCGAAGGCCATGCCGAGAAATCGATCGGTTCCGGAGAGACCGGTGACACGAATCAATTCGCCGATGAGATAGTTGACCATTGCCCCCACCAGCAAGGTGGCGACAAACATGATTGCGCAGCCCGCGATCACGCGAGCCGAAGGAGTTTCGATATAACCGCCGAGGTACTCGGACAGTGAGCCACCAAACATCCAGGCAACGACTCCTGCGATGATCCAGGTAAGCAACGACAAGGCTTCTTTGACGAAACCGCGGCTCAAGCTGATCAAAGCGGAGATGGCGATTATTGCAACGATCGCCCAGTCAACCCAGGTAAATGGCACAGTGCAGCCTACAGACGGATAAGGCGGCGCATTTTAACAGAGCGCTTGGCTGTCGGTAAGCTGCGATTCACTGTGCTTTTGAAATCAGCCAGATAGCCTCAGCCACGCTCCGGCTGGAAGCGCACCACAAACCCCTTGAGGTTGTGCTGACGACCCAACAGGTCACGCAGACGATCAGCCTCGGCCCGCTCGATCAACGGCCCGACAAACACCCGATTCTTGCCTTCAGCAGAACGGATATATGCGTTATAGCCCTGGCTGCGCAGGGTTTTCTGCAGGTTTTCCGCACTTTCACGGCTCGACAGGCTGGCCAACTGCACCGACCAGCTGATGGACAGACCATTGGCATCGATCCGACTCTGACTGGTGTCAGGCTTGGCTACGGCAATCGGCTGGGCTGGGGCCGGCACAGGGGCAGGCTTAGGCGCTGGCGCCGGCTTGCTGGCCACTACAGGTGCTGGCGCACTCGGAGCAATCGGCATCGACGGTGCAACCTGCTGCACCACAGGCTCCTCGACAGGCACCGGTTCCTGGGGCAATACCTGGGGCTCAGGCACCACCACCGGCTCAACCTGAACCTGAGGCATGGCCGAGGCCTGTGGCGCCGGCGGCGCTTCAACCGTTACGTGGCGCTGCTCATCCTCTCGCGAGAACAGCATCGGC
Organism: Pseudomonas sp. 50_B; assembly: GCF_017491625.1. NCBI lineage: Bacteria > Pseudomonadati > Pseudomonadota > Gammaproteobacteria > Pseudomonadales > Pseudomonadaceae > Pseudomonas > Pseudomonas sp. 50_B. Next base: position 53,697 of record NZ_JAFGYX010000022.1, on the reverse strand, counting down.
AGAAAAATCACCGCCAAAGCCACCAACACCAGCGCTCCAACCATTCGCTGCTTGTAGACCTTATCCAGCATTGCCATGTGCAGCTTCCTCCGTGGAGCGCCGGGCGAGCCACTCAAGCGCCTCGGCAACACAATAAAAAGATCCGAACAGCAGAATTTCGTCATCTGCAGTCGCTTGCGCACATTGCGCGTCCAACGCCGCTGCGACACTGGCATAAGACGCTACCGAAGCACCAAGGTTCTCCAAGGCGGCCTGCAGATCCTCAACAGGACGCGCCCGAGGCGAATCCAGTGGAGCCACCGCCCAGTGCTGGACCGAGGCCTGCAAACTGCCGAAAACTCCCGACAGATCCTTGTCTGCCAGCAGGCCGAATACCGCCAGGCGCTTGCCGGCTACGGGTCGACGCGCCAGGCGCTCAGCCAGATACTGCGCGGCATGGGGATTGTGCCCCACATCCAGCAGCAGGTTCAGACGCTTGCCCTGCCACTCGATCTGCCGACGATCCAGACGGCCGGTCACCCGGGTCCGCTGCAGAGCTGCACCGATCAGCTCAGGCTGCCAGGGCAACCCGGTAAGCAGGTAGGCCTGCAACGCCAACGCCGCGTTTTCCATGGGCAAATCGAGCAGCGGCAGATCCCGCAACTCAACCTGATTGCCCCGGGCATCCAGACCGCGCCATTGCCAATATTCTTCGGTGAGCCCGAGGTCGAAATCTCGCCCCCGGAGAAAAAGCGGACAACCCAGCTCTCGCGCCTTGTCCAGCAAAGGCTGCGGCGGATTCAGGTCGCCACACAGAGCTGGAGCGCCGGCACGGAAGATTCCAGCCTTCTCGAAAGCCACGGACTCCCGGGAATCCCCCAGGTACTCGATATGATCGACACCAATGCTGGTGACCAATGCCAGGTCGGCATCCACCAGATTGACCGCATCCAGACGCCCACCCAGCCCCACTTCCAGGACTACGGCATCCAGGGCCGCGCGCTGGAACAGCCAGAACGCCGCCAGGGTGCCCATCTCGAAATAGGTCAGGGAAACATCACCACGCCCCGCCTCTACCGCAACAAAGGCCTCGCACAGTTGCTGATCAGTGGCCTCAACGCCATTGATCTGCACCCGTTCGTTGTAGCGCAGCAGGTGCGGCGAGCTGTAGACCCCAACCTGCAGACCCTGAGCCCGCAACAGGGAAGCGACAAAGGCACAAGTAGAGCCCTTGCCATTGGTACCCGTGACCGTGATGACCCGAGGCGCCGGCTTGCCCAGCCCCATCCGGGCCACTACCTGCTGCGAGCGCTCAAGCCCCATATCGATGGCCGAAGGGTGCAACTGCTCAAGGTAGGCGAGCCAATCGCCCAGGGTACGCTGGGTCATAGGTTTGCTGGAGCCGGCGGAACCACGATCGGTTCAACGGGAGCAGCCACGAATTCAGGCGTCGGCAGCCCCATGAGCTGGGCCAGCAGATTACCCAGGCGCGGACGCAGCTCCTGACGGGAGATGATCATGTCGATGGCACCGTGCTCCAGAAGGAATTCGCTGCGCTGGAAGCCTTCCGGCAGTTTTTCCCGCACGGTCTGCTCGATCACTCGCGGCCCCGCGAAGCCCACCAGGGCTTTAGGCTCGGCGACGATTACATCACCCAACATCGCCAGACTGGCGGAAACACCACCGTAGACCGGGTCGGTCAGCACGGAGACGAATGGAATACCTTCTTCACGCAGGCGCGCCAGCACGGCGGAGGTCTTGGCCATCTGCATCAGGGAGATCAGCGCCTCCTGCATCCGCGCACCACCGGAGGCGGAGAAGCAGATCATTGGGCAACGGTTTTCCAGAGCGTAGTTGGCCGCGCGGACAAAGCGTTCGCCAACGATGGCGCCCATGGACCCGCCCATGAAGGAGAACTCAAAGGCCGAGACCACGACCGGCATGCCTAGCAGAGTGCCACTCATGGAGATCAGAGCATCCTTCTCGCCCGTCTGCTTCTGCGCTGCTGTCAGACGGTCCTTGTACTTCTTGCCGTCACGGAATTTCAGACGGTCAACCGGCTCCAGGTCAGCGCCCAGCTCGGCACGACCTTCGGCGTCGAGGAAAATATCGATCCGGGCGCGAGCACCGATGCGCATGTGGTGATTGCACTTGGGGCAAACATCCAGGGTCTTTTCCAGCTCCGGACGATAAAGCACCGCCTCGCAGGACGGACACTTGTGCCAAAGACCTTCGGGCACCGAGCTTTTCTTCACCTCGGAACGCATGATCGAAGGGATCAGTTTGTCTACTAACCAGTTGCTCATGCTTTCTTTCTCCAGTACCGGCGGCCCGAACGCTCTGGTTCGCAACCCCGCGTATGCCCTTGAGCTAAATTCATGTGTGCGGCGATGATCACTTCGCTACCGCGGTCAGCACCGGGCTCGACCTGCCTGCAATGAAGCGCCCCTCAGCCATCCCGACAACCCGCAATAGAGCGGTTGCCACTCGATTCCGACCCCGCCTTAAGGCGGCGCCTGCCTGTTTTGTACAGTGGTGTTATGGACGGCGGCAGACTGCCAGCCGTCACATCGACTCGTTGCTACGACGCACTGCCTGCATAAATGCCTGAATCTTTGCCGGGTCCTTGATGCCCTTGCTCTGCTCCACACCGCCACTGACGTCCACCGCGTAGGGGCGAACCCGAGTAATGGCCTCGGCGACGTTCTGCGCAGACAGTCCGCCAGCCAGGATGATCGGCTTGCTCAGCCCCTGAGGAACCAGGGACCAGTCAAAGGCCTCGCCAGTTCCCCCCGGCACACCCTCGACATAGGTATCCAGCAGAATTCCGCTGGCGCGCGGATAAGCCAGGCAGGCAGCAGCAACGTCATCCCCGGCCTTGACGCGCAGCGCCTTGATATAGGGACGGTGATAACCCTCGCAATCCGCTGCCGACTCATCGCCATGGAACTGCAGCAGGTCCAGCGGAACGGCATCGAGGATCTCCCCCAACTCGCAGCGACTGGCATTGACGAACAGCCCGACCGTCGTCACGAATGGCGGCAAGGCGGCGATGATCGCCCGCGCCTGCTGCACACTCACCGCCCGGGGACTCTTGGCATAGAACACCAGACCGATGGCATCGGCCCCCGCCGCCACCGCTGCCAACGCATCTTCTATGCGGGTAATCCCGCAAATCTTGCTGCGAACAGCTGACATGTCGTTTGAACCTCGGGGGCAAATTCGGAAAGTTCCGGATGGTAGCAAATGCTTTTCCGGGCGTCAGCCGTCAAGTTCAGACCAACCGGTGAGGAAATGTGGCCCGATGTATCGCTCCGGCAACTGGAACTCATCCTTGTATTCCACCTGCACCAGATACAGGCCGAAAGGATGGGCGGTGACCCCGCCCGTGCGGCGAATCCGGCTCTCCAACACCTCCCGCGCCCACTCCACCGGCCGCTCGCCCGCACCAATGGTCATCAAGACCCCGGCAATATTGCGCACCATGTGATGCAGGAAGGCACTGGCGCGAATGTCCAGGACAATCATCTTGCCGTGCCGGGTAACCCGCAGGTGGTGAATCTCCTTGATCGGTGACTTGGCCTGGCACTGGCCGGCCCGGAACGCACTGAAATCATGGGTCCCCACCAGAAACGCGGCAGCCTGGGCCATCCGTTCGATATCCAGCGGCCGGTGATTCCAAGTGACCTCCTCATTGAGATGGGCCGGACGGATCTGATCGTTGTAGATCACATAGCGATAGCGCCGGGCAATCGCCTTGAACCGAGCATGAAAATGCGCCGGCATCTCACGAGCCCAACTGACACTGATGTCATGAGGCAGGTTGATATTGGCCCCCATGACCCAAGCCTTCATTGAGCGCACGGCCTGGGTATCGAAATGCACCACCTGACCACAGGCATGCACACCGGCATCGGTACGCCCCGCACAAGCCACCACCACCGGAGAGTCCGCGACCCTGGACAAGGCCTTCTCCAGGGTTTCCTGGACGCTGGGCACACCAGAAGCCTGACGCTGCCAACCGCGATAGCGCGATCCCTTGTATTCAACACCCAGAGCGATACGGGAAAAGCCTGCGGCCGCCATTTCGGCGGCCGGGTTATCTATATTTGCCAAGAACTTACAGCCTGCTGATATGCGCAAAGGCGCTCATTATAAGGCTGGCGGGAGCAGACGCCATGCACTGCCGCGGTTTAGTTGCAGATTGCTTCACGTCGACAACGATTGCATCAGCCGCCAGGTCATCGCTATATAGCAATCTACATAGCGGTAGAAAAACAAACACCCTGACCGAGAGCCGACGAATGATCGCAACCAACAAAGAAGCCGTGGGCCTGGCCTACAGCCTGGAAGGCATGCTCCACGCCAAGCGCATGACCTGGGAGGCCATCGCGCAAATGGCCAGGCGGATCAGGCCCGGCATGCACGAATCCACCGCCAGGGAGATGGGCCTGCAAGTATTACAGGAGCTGGGCATGGAACGTATTTGGCACCCACTGCTGATTCGTTTTGGCGCCAACACCCTTAAGACCTTCAAGCAACGCTCCGACAGCGACCCCCAGCTGAATGAAAACGATCTGTTCTTCATTGACCTGGGAGTCGTCTGGGATCGCCACGAAGGCGATTGCGGAGCGACTTACGTCGTAGGTTGCGACGAGGAAATGCACGCCTGTGCCGCGGCCGCCAAGAGCCTGTTCGATCAGGTGCACGATCACTGGAAAACCCATCAAGTGGCCGGCGCCGAACTGTACCAATATGCCGAAGAACAGGCCCGCGCCATGGGCTGGATGCTCAACCTGGAGATCAAGGGGCATCGGGTCAGCGACTTCCCCCACGCCATCTATCGCGCTGGAGACCTGGGGGACTTCGCCGACTGCCCACAAGTGGGCCTGTGGATCCTGGAAATCCAGATCGCCCACCCCACTCGCCCCTTTGGCGCCTTCTACGAAGACCTGCTGGTCTGAATGACCGCCAAAAGCGCCACCAACAAAAACGGCAGCCTTATCGGCTGCCGTTCTGCTCAAGCATCGGGTTGTTTCAGGCCAGCCTTGCGAGCATTTCCTGCGCTTCGCTCTTCTGCCCTTCATTACCCTCGCTGAGCACTTCGCCCAGAATATCCCGCGCGCCGTCGTTGTCACCCATATCGATATAGGCCTGAGCCAGATCCAGCTTGGTGGCCACTTCATCGCTGCCGGCGAGGAAGTCGAAATCCGCTTCCTCAGGCGCAGCCGCAGCATCTTCAGCCGTGAAGCTTGGCGTAGCCGGCTCCGCCTGATCCAGACTCTGGGCCAGACGATCCAGTTCGGCGTTGACATCATCCAGCTCGGAGGCAAAGGCGTCCTTGGGCTCTGCCGCGGCATCCATTTCATCAGCCAGGGACAGATCGAAGTCCGCCGACAGATCCAAGTCATCCAGCGTCGACTCGGTGACGGTAGGCACATCGCCAGCCGGCAGATCCTTGAGACCGTCTTCCAGGCTCAACAGGAAGTCGTCGTCACTCTGGGTCGACGCCGGCAGGTCCGCTCCGAGATCAAGGTCGAAATCCCCCAGATTATCCAGGCTTTCCTGGGCCGCAGTCTGCTGCTCAAGAACCGAACCAAAGCTCAGGTCGTCGTCCAGAGGGAACTCCTCCAGCTCAACCTCAGGTTCGGACGCCACTACCGCTGGCGAAGCTGCCTCGAGGTCATCCAGGCTCAGATCGAAATCCGCGTCCAGACCTTCCACAGGCGCCGCGGGCTCAGGCTCATCCAGCAGCTCCTTGACATACTGAGCATCCAGTTCCGCAGCCACAGCCGCAGCAGCCAGCCCAGCTGTCGCCGCCACCGCCACCATCGCCGGGAAACGGCTCTTGAGCTGCTCGACCTGAGCGTGGTTATCGCCATTGGCTACCAGCTGCCGCTCCTGAGCGACGAAGGCACTGCGATCCCCCTGATGCGCATACACTTCCATCAGCTTGAGGCGCAGATCACTGCGCTGCGGCTCGAGCTTGACCGCCTCTTCAAGAATGGCTGCCGCCTGATTCAGGCGACCACCATCGATATGGTTCTGCGCCTGTCCCAGCACATCGGTGGCTCGCTCAACCGGCGCCGCCGGAACTGGCGCCATCACCGGAGCTGGAGCTGGAGCTGGAGCTGGAGCTGGAGCTGGAGCTGGAGCTGGAGCAAGCTTGACGCTTGGTGGCGGGACTTCAAGGCCTTCGAAGCTACCTTCCGGAAGATCCAGTTCCTCGGCGAAGTCGCTATTTTCCTCGGACAACGCCCGCGCCATGCGCAGGTGCTTTTCCGCTTCCTGCTGAGCCTTGCGACGACGCGCCAGCAACAGCAACAGCAGCAACACCGCCACTATCGCACCGCCACCTACCAGCCCGAGAAGGATTGGATTGGTCAGCAGGTCGCCATACTTGTCTTCGTCAGCCTGGGCCGCTGGCACATCCGGAGCCGGATTGGCTGCTGGCTCACTGACTGGAGCTTGCGCAACCACTGGCGTCGCCGCAGGCGCCTCAGGTTTGGCCACCAGCTCAGCAGGCATCACCGCTGTTGGCTGAGCGACAGGGGCTGCACCTTCAGCCTGCAACTTGGCCAACTGGTTGTTCTTCAATTCGATCAGGCGCTGCAGCTTGTCCAGCTGACTCTGCAGATCCGCCATGCGCTCCTTGAGCTCAGCATTATCGCGACGGGTTGCATCCAGGCTTTCCTGAGTCACCGCCAGCTTGTTGTTCAGGGCCTTGCTATCACCCGCGACGCCCTTGCCACCAGCCTTGCCGCTGTCCGCAGAAACCAGGCTCAGGTTGTCCTTGGTGTTGACCTGCTTGGGCGCCTTTTCGGCACCCGCACGACGAGTCGCATCCACCTGCAGCTGGCTCCGTGCACCAGCGCGACGCCCCTGACGCCAGGCAGCATTCTGCGCAGCAACTTCGGCAATGGCCTTGGGCTGCGGCAACGCGGTGCTCTGCACCACGTCAGGCAGGCGCAGGACCCTGCCAGCTTTCAATCGATTGATGTTGCCGTCGATAAAGGCATCCGGGTTCAGCGCCTGGATCGCCAGCATGGTTTGCTGGATCGACGCGCCATTGCGATTCTTTGCGGCGATTTCCCACAGCGTGTCACGAGGCGCAGTTGTGTATTGCTCAGGCTTGCTGATTTTGTTGGCACGAGTGACCGGGGCATTCACCGCCGGGCCACTGACCGGTGCCGCCTGTGCAGCAGCAGCGGTTTGCGGGGAAAACTTCGAAGGGTCCAGCAGCACGCTGTAATCGCGCAGCAGACGACCGTTAGGCCACATTACCTGGACCAGAAACTTGACCATCGGCTCCGACAACGGCTGGCTAGAGGTCACCCGCAGTACGCTCTTGCCGCCGGGATTGAGAACAGGAGTAAAACTCAGGTCATTGAGAAAGGCCTGACGATCGACGCCGGCCTTGGCGAACTCTTCTGCCGGGGCCAGGCTGGGCACCACTTCCGCAGCAGTAAGGTCCTTGATATCGAGCAATTCGATTTCTGCTACCAGAGGCTGGTTCAGACTCGACTTCAGGGTCAGCTCCCCGAGCCCAAGCGCCTGCGCCATACCGGAGGACAGCGCCGAGGCGGCCGCTATTGCTAACACCAGTTTGCGAACTTGAACCATAGCCTCATCCTTTGTTTGAACATTCCTCGGCCAGCGAGAAGGTTTTGTAGCGGCTGCCATAAGGCACTGCGCGGGATCATGAGCGACCGCCACGCGGGATTATTTACTGCATGCCCCGGGAGCACCTGACGGCCACTCACCTCCAGCAACTTGCCAAGCATAGCGCCCAGCTAGATTCATTCTGCAAATTGTTGCCAAGTATCTTTTACAGCAGGTCTTTTATCAACAATTCAGCCAGCTGCACAGCGTTCAAGGCCGCACCTTTGCGGACGTTGTCCGAAGTCAGCCACAGATTCAGTTCCGCCGAATCGTCGACGCCCCCACGAACCCGCCCCACATAGACTACGTCCTGGCCCACGGCGTCACCCACTGCGGTGGGATAATCACCGGCGTCCACCAGTTCCAGGCCGGGAGCCGCCTCCAGCGCCGCATTCACCGCCGCCAGATCGACGTCGGCACCTGACTGCAAAGTCACGCTATAGCTATCGCCAAAAAACACCGGTGCTTGAATGCAAGTGACAGAAATCTTTAATAAAGGCTGCCCCAGCACCTCCCGCAACTCTCTCACCAGACGCTTTTCCAACAGAGTGTGTCCCTGGGCATCTGGCGTACCGACCTGAGCCAGCAGATTGAAGGCTACTTGGCGGTCGAAGAAACGCGGCTCCAGCGGTCGCACATTCAGCAGTTCGGCGGTTTGCCGGGCCAGCTCGCTGACGGCCTCACGCCCCTGGCTGGAAATCGCCAGGCTGGCCGTCAGGTTGACCCGCTGGATATCCAGCACGCCCTGCAATGGCGCCAGCGCCACCGCCAGTGCCGTGGCCGCAGCACTGGGACTGCTCAGTTGCACCGGCTTCTTTAGACCAGCCAGCGCCTGGGCATTGGCCTCAGGCACGACATTGGGTGCCTGGGCCGACGGCAAGGCACCGGAGAGGTCGATCACGGCGCAATTGGCCGCTGTGGCTCGCGGAGCGAAGCTCAGGGTCACCGCAGGGCCCGCGGCGAAAAACGCCAACTGAACCTTGCCAAAGTCGAACTCGTCGACTTCTCGCACACGAACATTCTTGCCGCGAAACGGCACCGAGTGACCGGCCGACTCACTGCTGGCGAGCAGGTGCAGGTTGGCAACGGGGAAATCACGCTCTTCGAGAATCTGCACCAGGGTTTCGCCAACCGTGCCGGTGGCGCCGATAACAGCAATATCAAAGGACGGGGTCATGGTGCTACCTCAGGCGGAACGGGGGGAGCGGCACTTTACCCGGCACGGGGTGGCGAGGCAATTCGCGGGGGAAAGTGCCGGTTGGGCTAGAGCACTCTTCGCGGGCGAGTCCGCTACATGAGCATGAAAAAGCCCGCGCCTTGTGCAAGGGGCGGGCTGTTTCAAACGCTTAGAGAATCAACGCTCCAGCAAGATCCGCAGCATGCGGCGCAGCGGTTCGGCTGCACCCCACAGCAACTGGTCGCCCACGGTGAAGGCACCGAGGAACTGCGAGCCCATGTTCAGCTTGCGCAGACGGCCTACCGGAATGTTCAGAGTGCCGGTGACCTTGGTCGGACTCAGCTCCTGCATGCTGATGTCGCGCTGGTTCGGCACCAGTTTGACCCAGGGATTGTGCTGGCTGATCAGCCCTTCGATATCGGCGATCGGCACATCCTTGTTGAGCTTGATGGTCAGCGCCTGGCTGTGGCAGCGCATGGCGCCGATGCGCACGCAAATGCCATCCACCGGGATCGGGCTCTTGAAGCGACCGAGGATCTTGTTGGTCTCGGCCTGGGCCTTCCACTCTTCACGGCTCTGGCCGTTAGGCAGTTCCTTGTCGATCCACGGGATCAGGCTGCCGGCCAGCGGCACGCCGAAGTTCTCGGTCGGATAGGCATCGCTGCGCATGGCTTCAGCCACTTTACGGTCGATGTCGAGGATGGCGCTGGCCGGATTGGCCAGGTCATCAGCGACAGCCGCGTGGGTCGCGCCCATTTGCTTGATCAGCTCGCGCATGTTCTGCGCGCCGGCGCCGGAGGCCGCCTGGTAGGTCATGGCGCTCATCCACTCCACCAGACCGGCTTCGAACAAGCCGCCCAGGCCCATCAGCATCAGGCTGACGGTGCAGTTGCCACCGATGTAGTTCTTGGTCCCGGCATCCAGTTGCTGGTCGATGACCTTGCGGTTCACCGGGTCAAGAATGATCACCGCATCATCCTGCATGCGCAGGCTGGAAGCGGCGTCGATCCAGTAACCCTGCCAGCCGGCTTCACGCAGCTTGGGGAAGACTTCGCTGGTGTAGTCGCCACCCTGGCAGGTCAGAATCACGTCGAGGGTTTTCAACTCTTCAATGTTGTAGGCGTCCTTCAGTGGAGCAATGTCCTTGCCCACCGACGGCCCCTGGCCACCGACATTGGAAGTGGTGAAAAACACCGGTTCAATAAGATCGAAGTCCTGCTCTTCAAGCATCCGCTGCATGAGCACGGAACCGACCATACCGCGCCAACCGATCAGACCTACACGTTTCATCGCAACTACACCTTTACAAAAGTGGGCCACCGTCTGTGCGGTGGGCCCGAAAGATTACAGATTCCGCAGCGCGGCGACTACTGCATCGCCCATTTCCTGCGTACCGACTTTGGTGCAACCGGCCGACCAGATGTCACCGGTGCGCAAACCCTGATCCAGCACTCGGCTCACTGCCTGCTCGATGGCATCTGCCGCGTCATTCAGGTTGAAGCTGTAACGCAGCATCATCGACACCGAGAGGATGGTCGCCAGCGGGTTGGCAACACCCTGGCCGGCGATGTCCGGCGCCGAACCGTGGCAAGGCTCGTACATGCCCTTGTTGTTGGCATCCAGGGAAGCCGACGGCAGCATGCCGATGGAACCGGTGAGCATCGAAGCCTCATCGGAGAGGATGTCGCCGAACATGTTGTCGGTGACGATCACGTCGAACTGCTTCGGCGCACGCACCAGTTGCATGGCGGCGTTGTCCACATACATGTGGCTCAACTCGACATCCGGGTAGTCCAGCGCCACTTGTTCGACCACTTCACGCCACAACTGGCTGGAGGCCAGAACGTTGGCCTTGTCCACCGAGCAGAGCTTCTTGCCACGCACCCGCGCCATGTCAAAGCCGACCCGGGCGATACGACGGATTTCACTTTCGCTGTACGGCAGGGTGTCGTAGGACTGGCGCTCGCCATTTTCCAGCTCACGGGTGCCGCGAGGCGCGCCGAAGTAGATACCGCCGGTCAACTCGCGCACGATGAGGATATCCAGGCCCGAGACAATTTCCGGCTTCAGGCTCGAGGCATCGGCCAGTTGCGGATAGAGGATCGCCGGGCGCAGGTTGCCGAACAGACCCAACTGCGCACGAATCTTCAGCAAGCCGCGCTCAGGACGGGTATCACGCTCGATCTTGTCCCACTTCGGACCACCCACAGCACCCAGCAGCACAGCATCGGCGGCACGAGCACGATCCAGGGTCTCATCGGCCAGGGGCACACCGTGCTTGTCGATGGCAGCACCACCGATGACGTCGTGGCTCAGCTCGAAGCCCAGGCTGTACTTGTCATTGGCCAATTCCAGCACCTTGACCGCCTCGGCCATGATTTCCGGACCAATACCGTCACCTGGGAGAATCAGAATCTGCTTGCTCATGCGTTCCTCATTTGCTCTGTCGGCGCACCCGCAGGCGCGCCCGGAAAAGTTCTATCGCTCGGCCCACAGCACCAGTACATCTGTACTGAACGAACCATCGGCCTCAATCTCAAAATATTCGCGCACTTCATTGCCCATTGCCTGCTGCAGCTCGCGAATTGCCGCCCGCAGCACCTGGGGCGTGCGCATGCGCTCGACCCAGGAGTTGTACTCCAGGCGCAGACGCTGACGAGCGGTACTGCGGGTATGCAACCCTGCCTCGCTGACCTGGCGCAGCCACTCCCCAGCCGAATAGTCACGAACATGACTGGTGTCACGCAGCACTTCGACGCTTTGCAGGTAAGTGTCCAGCAGTGGACTGCCCGGCGACAAGACATCAATGAACGCCGCCACGCCACCCGGCTTCAGCACCCGGCGCACCTCTCTCAAGGCCAGGCCCAAGTCGCTCCAATGGTGAGCCGAGTAGCGACTGAAGACGAAGTCGAACTCGCCGTCGGCGAACGGCAAGCGCTCGGCTGCGCCTTTAACAGTGCGGACATTGTGCAGATTACGCTCCTGCGCGGCTCCCGACACTACATCCAGCATCTGCTGGGAGAGGTCGTAAGCCACCACTTCCTTGACCAGCGGCGCAACGTGGAAGCTGACATGACCGGCGCCACAGCCCAGGTCCAGGACCCGGGCAGCACCCCGGCCCGCCACTTCGGCTTGTAGCAGCGCGAATTCGGCGCCTTGAGCGTGTACGGCACTGCTCAGGTAGGCCGAGGCCTGTTCACCGAATTGCTTCTGTACCACCTGGCTATGGGCGTTGCTGGTCATGCTGTGGTCCTTTTGATCAGGGGAACGGCGTTCGCTGGCCAGCCAGCTCCTGCAACACAAATCCGCAGGAGCCGGCTGCCGGCGATCAGGCTTCGCGGAACAACCAGGGCTGGCTGGCCCGATGCTTGGCCTCAAAGGCGGCAATGGCGTCAGCGTCCTGCAAGGTCAGGCCGATGTCGTCCAGACCGTTGAGCAGGCAATGCTTGCGGAAGGCATCAATCTCGAACTTCAACACCTTGCCGTCGGGACGGGTCACGGTCTGCGCCTCAAGGTCGATGTGCAACTGGTAACCCGGCGTGGCTTCGACCTGCTGGAACAGCTCGTCGACTTCGGCGTCGCTCAAGATGATCGGCAACAAACCGTTCTTGAAGCTGTTGTTGAAGAAGATGTCGGCATAGCTTGGCGCGATGATGCTGCGAAAACCGTACTCTTCCAGGGCCCAGGGCGCGTGCTCACGGCTCGAGCCGCAGCCGAAGTTCTCCCGCGCCAGCAACACGCTGGCCCCTTGGTAACGCTCGGCGTTAAGGACGAACTCCTTGTTCAACGGACGCTTGGAGTTGTCCTGGTAGGGCTGGCCCACGTCGAGGTAGCGCCACTCATCGAACAGATTCGGACCGAAGCCGGTGCGCTTGATCGACTTGAGGAATTGCTTGGGGATGATCTGGTCGGTGTCGACGTTGGCACGATCCAAAGGCGCGACCAAACCATTGTGCTGGGTGAAAGCTTTCATGCTGCGCTCCTTAAATCAATTCACGGACGTCGACGAAACGACCGCTGACAGCGGCGGCGGCGGCCATGGCCGGGCTGACCAGATGGGTGCGCCCACCGGCACCCTGGCGCCCTTCGAAGTTGCGGTTCGACGTCGACGCGCAATGCTCACCGGACTCCAGGCGATCCGGGTTCATCGCCAGGCACATCGAGCAGCCCGGCTCACGCCATTCGAAGCCGGCTTCGAGGAAGATCTTGTCCAGGCCTTCCGACTCGGCCTGGGCCTTCACCAGCCCCGAACCCGGAACCACGATCGCCTGCTTGATGGTGGAGGCCACTTTACGGCCCTTGGCGATCACCGCCGCGGCACGCAAGTCTTCGATCCGCGAGTTGGTGCAGGAACCGATGAACACGCGATCCAATTGAATGTCGGTGATGGCCTGGTTGGCGCTCAAACCCATGTACTTCAGGGCACGGACGATGGAGTCACGCTTGACCAGGTCCATTTCCTTGGCCGGGTCCGGCACGCGCTGATCCACGGCCAAAACCATTTCCGGCGAAGTGCCCCAGCTGACTTGCGGCTTGATTTGCGCGGCGTCGAGCTCGACCACGGTGTCGAACTGGGCATCGGCATCGGACACCAGGTCTTTCCAGGCCTCGACCGCCAAGTCCCATTCGGCGCCCTTGGGTGCAAATGGACGACCCTTGACATAAGCCACGGTCTTTTCGTCCGCCGCCACCAGTCCGACACGGGCACCGGCTTCGATGGACATGTTGCAGATGGTCATGCGGCCTTCAACGGAAAGGTCGCGAATCGCGCTGCCGGCGAACTCGATGGCGTGGCCGTTGCCACCGGCAGTGCCGATCTTGCCGATCACTGCGAGGACGATGTCCTTGGCGGTCACGCCAAAGGGCAAGGTGCCTTCCACGCGCACCAGCATGTTCTTCATCTTCTTGGCCACCAGGCACTGAGTGGCGAGCACATGCTCCACCTCGGAAGTGCCGATGCCATGGGCCAGGGCACCAAAGGCACCGTGGGTGGAGGTGTGGGAGTCACCGCAGACCACGGTCATGCCCGGCAAGGTGGCGCCCTGTTCCGGGCCGATCACGTGGACGATGCCCTGACGCACATCGTTCATCTTGAATTCGACGATGCCGTATTCGTCACAGTTGTCATCGAGGGTCTGCACCTGCAGCCGGGAGACCTGATCGGCAATCGCTTCGATCCCGCCCTTGCGCTCAGGCGTAGTCGGTACGTTGTGGTCCGGGGTAGCGATGTTGGCATCGATGCGCCAAGGCTTGCGTCCGGCCAGACGCAGGCCTTCGAACGCTTGCGGCGAGGTCACTTCATGGATGATGTGACGATCGATATAGATCAGCGCCGAACCATCGTCGCGCTGCTTGACCAAATGCGAATCCCAGAGCTTGTCGTAGAGCGTCTTGCCGGCCATCGGACCATTCCTCATCAGCTTGTTTCTATGCCCCGGGCCCTGACCGTCGGCCGATCAATAACCCCTTGGCTTGTGAGGCTGATGCTATGGCGTTAGATTAAATAACTCAAATTCATATTTTTCATGCTTTGGATAACCAACTGGAATACAACCATGGACCTGGCCAACCTCAATGCCTTTATAGCCATCGCCGAGACCGGCAGCTTTTCCGGCGCCGGTGAACGCCTGCACCTGACCCAGCCCGCTATCAGCAAACGTATCGCCGGCCTGGAGCAGCAGCTCAATGTGCGGCTGTTCGACCGCCTGGGCCGCGAGGTCGGCCTGACCGAAGCCGGACGCGCTCTGCTGCCCCGGGCGTATCAGATCATCAACGTGCTGGACGACACCCGTCGCGCCCTGACCAACCTCACCGGGGAAGTCAGCGGCCGCCTGACCCTGGCCACCAGCCATCACATCGGCCTGCACCGCCTGCCGCCGCTGCTGCGGGCCTTTACCCGGCGCTACCCGCAAGTGGCGCTGGACATCCAATTCCTCGATTCCGAGGTGGCCTACGAGGAAATCCTCCACGGCCGCGCCGAACTGGCGGTGATCACCTTGGCACCCGAGCCCCACAGCCTGATCAAGGCCACCGCGGTCTGGGACGACCCGCTGGACTTTGTCGCCGCCCCGGAACATCCGCTGGTCAGCAACGGCCAGGTCAGCCTGGCGGATATTGCCCTGCATCCGGCAGTTTTTCCCGGCGGCAACACCTTTACCCACCATATTGTCCAACGCTTGTTTGAGGCCCAAGGCCTGACGCCGAACATCGCCATGAGCACTAACTATCTGGAAACTATAAAGATGATGGTTTCCATCGGTCTGGCCTGGAGCGTCCTGCCCCGCACCATGCTCGACGATCAAGTGGCGCGCATTCCTTTACCGGGCATACAACTGCGACGCCAGCTAGGCTATATCCTGCATACCGAACGGACGCTGTCGAATGCTGCGCGGGCCTTCATGGCCTTACTGGATGCACAAGTCGATTGGCCAGGGAACCCGGCATAGCTCTTCCGGGTATTGCCCGTGCCAAGCCGAACTGTCATGAGTATCCCGCGCCAAACGAATGACTCAGCTCAAGGCCTGACACCCATGCCAAAACCCGCTGACCGTATTCCACCCATGCCGCGTATCCATGCTGTCGACCCCAGGGAGTCGGAGCAAAGCTGGGAAAGCGCACCGCAGTTGCTCGCCGCTCTCAATGGCGCGCGGCTGGGAGCCTGGTATTGGGATATTGAAAGCGGACAGATCAGCTGGTCCCGGGGCACCCAGGCACTGTTTGGCTTCGATCCACGCCAACCCCTGCCGGAAAACCTCGAATACCTCGATCTGCTCCCCATTGAAGACCGGGCCAGAACCGTACGGGCTTTTCATTCAGTGCTGGCGGGAGCGCCCCTGGAACACGCGATGCACCACCGCATTCGCTGGCCCGATGGCAGCCTGCACTGGCTGGAGATCAACGGCAGCGTGCTACCGGACAAGCATGGCAAGCCCCGAATGATCGGGGTGATCCGCGAGATCACCCACCAACGCCAGCGGGAGGAAGCCCTCAGCAGCTCGGAAAAACGTTTCGCCACCCTGTTTCACCTGTGCCCCAACATGGTGCTGCTGACCCGCCTGGAAGATGGCCTGATCAGCGAGGCCAACCAATACTTCGAAAGCCAGTTCGGCTGGCCCGCCGAACATGTGATAGGCCGCACTACCCTGGAGATCGGCCTGTGGGTTAATCCCGAACAGCGCGCCCAACTGATCAAGGCCGTGCAGAAAAAGGGCCAGGCCGCCAGCCTCGAAGTCCAGTTCCGCGCCAGCAACGGCCAGATCCACGACGGCATTCTCAGCGCGCAGAAAATCGAACTGGAAGGCAAGCCCTACCTGCTCAGCACCTTTCTCGATACCAGCGAACGCAAAAGAGCCGAACAGGCCCTCAAAGACAGTCAGGAACGCCTCGACCTGGCCCTGGATTCGGCGCAACTGGGCACCTGGGATTGGCACATTCCCAGCGGCATGCTCTATGGCTCGGCCCGGGCCGCACAATTGCACGGCCTGGAGCCGGCGCCCTTCCATGAATCCTTCGAAGCCTTTTTCGAGGGCGTCCCCACTGAAGAACGCGACAGCATGCGCGATGCCTATCGCAGCCTGCGGGAAGGCCCGGCGGGCAACTACCAGCTGACTTACCGGGTGCAACTGGCGGACGGCAGCTCGCGCTACCTGGAAAGCCGCGCTCGCCTCTATCGCGACGAGCAGGGCAATCCACTGCGCATGGCCGGAACGCTGCTGGACATCACCGAACAGGTGGAACGCGAACAGCGCCTGATCACTTCGGAAGAGAAGTTCGCCAGCCTGTTCCAGGTCAGCCCGGACCCCATCTGCCTGACGCTGCTGGAAACCGGTCAGTTCATCGAGATCAATTCAAGCTTCACCCAGACCTTCGGCTGGACCCCGGAAGATGTGATCAACCGCAGCGCCGAACAGATCGGCTTCTGGGCAGATCCCGCCCCGCGTCTGCGGCGGATCGAACAGGTGATTCGCGAACAGGCGCTGAACAACGTGGCAGTGGTGGTCAACCACAAGAGCGGCCAGGCACTGACCTGCATCATTTCCAGCCGCCTGATCACCGTCGACAAGCAGCCGTGCATCGTCACCACGCTGCGGGATATCACCCAGCAACAGCGTTCCGAGGCCGCGCTCAAGGCCAGCGAAGAGAAGTTCGCCAAGGCCTTCCACTCCAGTCCTGACGCCATCACCATCACCGAGCGCGACACCGGCCGCTACCTGGAGGTCAACGACGGCTTCTGCCGCCTGACCGGCTACCGCACCGATGAAGTGCTCGGCCACACCATGTATCAGGTCGGCATCTGGGCCGAAGAAGCCCAGCTCGCCACACTGCTGGCGGAGCTCAGGCTCAAGGGCCGGGTGCATCACCTGGAAATGCTCGGGCGTAACAAGCGCGGGGAAATCCTCACCCTAGAGGTCTCGGTGGAGCCGATCATCCTCAATGAAACCCCGTGCCTGCTGCTGACGGCCCGGGACGTCAGTCTGCTGAAGAATGCCCAGGCGCAGATCCGCCACCTGGCCTACCACGATCCCTTGACCAACCTGCCCAACCGCGCCCTGCTGATGGACCGCCTGAGCCAGCAGATCGCTCTGCTCAAGCGCCACAATCTGCGGGGCGCCCTGCTGTTCCTCGACCTGGACCACTTCAAGCACATCAACGACTCCCTGGGGCACCCGGTGGGCGATACCGTACTGAAGATCATCACCGCCAGACTGGAAGCCAGCGTGCGCATGGAGGACACCGTCGCGCGCCTGGGCGGCGATGAATTCGTGGTGCTGCTCAGCGGCCTGGAAGGCTCGCGCAATGAGGTCAGTGAACAGGTGCGGCAACTGGCCGGGACCCTGCGCGAGCTGCTCTCGGAACCGATGTTCCTCGACGGCCAGCGCCTGCAGGTCACCCCCAGCATCGGCGTGGCGCTGATTCCCGATCACGGCTCGACCCCCACCGACCTGCTCAAGCGCGCCGACATTGCCCTTTACCGCGCCAAGGACTCCGGGCGCAACACCACGCAGATGTACCACAACACCATGCAGAAGGCCGCCAGCGAACGCCTGCGCATGGAAACCGACCTGCGTCTGGCCCTGTCCCGCGGCGAATTCAGCGTGCACTACCAGCCACAGGTGGATGCCCGCGACAACCGCATCGTCGGCGCCGAGGCCCTGGTGCGTTGGCAGCACCCGGAGCTGGGGGCGCAATCACCGACGGAGTTCATCAAGGTGCTGGAGGACAGCGGACTGATCCTTGAAGTGGGCACCTGGATTCTCGATGAAGCCTGCCTGGCCTTCAGCCAATTGATCGAGCAAGGCCTGGTGGACCCGCACCACTTCAGCCTATGCGTCAACATCAGCCCTCGGCAATTTCGCCAGAACGACTTCGTCGAACGAATCGAACACAGCCTGACTGCCTATGCCCTGCCCTCATCATTGCTGAAGCTGGAGATCACCGAAGGCATCGTGATCCAGAACCTGGATGACACCATCAACAAGATGCGTCGACTGAAAAAACTCGGGGTCAGTTTTGCCATGGACGACTTCGGCACCGGCTACTCCTCCCTGACGTACCTAAAACGCCTGCCGGTGGACACCCTGAAAATAGACCAGTCATTTGTCCGCGATGCCACCCACGACCCCAACGATGCGGAAATCATCCGGGCCATCGTCGCCATGGCCCGCAGCCTGAACCTGAAGGTCATCGCCGAAGGCGTGGAAACCCCACAGCAACTGGAATTCCTCCAGGGGCTGGAATGCCATCTGTACCAGGGCTACCTGCACAGCCAGCCGCTACCTCTGAGCGAATTCAAGAAGCTGCTGAAATGACAGGCACGAAAAAGGGCGCCACCAGGGCGCCCTTTTTTACAGCGGTCTTAGTGTTGCAGAGCCGGCTGCTGCGCACCGTTGATCGGGATGCGCTTTGGCTTCGCCTCTTCCGGTACAACCCGCAGCAGGTCAATGTTCAGCAGACCGTTGCTCAGGGCCGCGGCCTTGACCTCGATATGGTCGGCCAGGCGGAAGGACAGCTTGAATGCACGCTGGGCAATGCCCTGGTGCAGGTAAGTGACACTTTCATTGGCGTCGCGCTTGCCACCGCTCACGGTCAACACGCCTTTCTCCACTTGCAGTTCCAGATCGTCATCCTGGAAGCCGGCAGCGGCGATGACGATGCGGTATTGGTCGTCGGCGTGTTTTTCAACGTTGTAGGGTGGATAGCTGCTGCTCGGTTCGTTGCGCAACGCCGATTCAAACAGGTCGTTGAAACGGTCGAAGCCAACAGAGGAACGGAACAGTGGAGCCAGGGAAAATGCAGTACTCATGGGTCTATCTCCTGATTTTTCAGCGAGTGGTTATCTCCGCGACCCGAATTCGGCGTCGCGTACCCAAGAGATAGGGACCGCTCCTGACATTTCAAGAGGCTTTTTTTGAATTTTTTACGCCGCTTCGCTGCGGGGCATGCCCAGCAGCCGCCCCACCTGATCCAGATCGGTTTCCCGACGCAGAGCGGTAAACAGCTCAACCGCCTCCGGATAGTTGCGGGTCAGCATGGCCAGCCATTGCTTCAAACGCCCCGGGGCTGAACGGGGGGTCAGTTGCACCACCACCTGGGCCCAGAAGTCCTGAAGCATGGGCTGCAGATCGGCCCAGGACATTTCCACCACCTCCTCCCCAGCGCGAGCGGCGGCGATCTGCCGGGCCAGGTCCGGACGCGAGACCAGCCCACGACCGAGCATGATGTCCTCCACGCCACTGATCTCCCGACAGCGCCGCCAATCCTCGACGCTCCAGATATCGCCGTTGGCGAACACCGGCACCTTGACCACATCCTGCACCCGAGGAATCCACTCCCAATGAGCGGGCGGCTTGTAACCATCAACCTTGGTCCGTGCGTGAACCACGATATGTTCCGCGCCGCCCTCGGCCAGCGCCGTAGCGCACACCAGCGAACCGTCCGGACTATCGAAGCCCAGGCGCATTTTTGCCGTGACCGGGATATGCGCAGGCACCGCTCGCCGCACATGCTCGACAATCTGATTCAGCAGTTCGGGCTCCTTAAGCAGCACCGCCCCACCCCGGGACTTGTTGACGGTCTTGGCTGGACAGCCAAAATTCAGGTCGATCACCTCGCTGCCAAGCTCGCAGGCCAGCGCGGCATTTTCGGCCAGGCACACCGGATCGGACCCCAGCAACTGCACGCGCAATGGCACGCCGGCAGCGGTATGCGCGCCTTGCAGCAACTCGGGAGCGAGCTTGTGGAAATAGGCAGGCGTCAGTAGACGGTCATTGACGCGAATGAACTCGGTGACACACCAGTCGATCCCGCCAACACGAGTCAACACATCCCGCAGGATGTTGTCGACCAACCCCTCCATGGGCGCCAGGGCAATTTGCATGAAACACACTCAACGAAAAATCAGGCGAAAAAACGTCCACCAGTTTACTGGGTTTCACCCGATAACAGGAATTTTGTAGGAACGGCCGAGCGGCGTTGCGCTTAGCGACAAATGGACTCTCGGGCCTGACAGCGCCCTTGAACACGCCTTCGCTGGCAAGACGGTATCCACACAGGAGCCAAGGTGATCACGAGCCCTGCAGGGCTGGGCCGTAGCCCTCAAGGAATTCAGCGGGCATACGCTTGGGCTTGCCGCTGGACAGCTCGATACAGACAAAAGTGGTCTGGGCCCGCAACAAGGTACTGCCATCGCTCGGACGGACCAGCTGGAAACGTCGAGTCATCTTCAGGCGCTGATCCCAATCGACGATCCAGGTGGCCAGTTGCAGCTCATCGCCTTCATAAGCCGCGGCCAGATAGTCGATCTCGTGCCGCACCACGGCCATCGCCCGATCCAGGCGACGATACTCGGCCAGATCCAGCCCCAGACGTTGCGAGTGACGCCAGGCGCAACGCTCCAGCCAGGTCACGTAGACCGCATTGTTGGCGTGCCCCAAGCCATCGATATCCTCGGCCACTACCTGCAGATCGATAACGAATGGCGTTGCCAGATCCCAACTCATGCCCAACTCCCGGTCAGTTTTTTTGACCGGGGCAGTGTAGCGGATGCTCAGGCAGATTGGCGCGCCTGCAGATGGCGTCCGGTGACCAGAGTGATCACAGCGTCGATCACTCGGGGATCGGCCAACACTCGCTGATGACCACCTTCACTCAAGCGCAGCAAGCGACTGTCGAACCAGGCCTGGTGGATCAACTCCGACTCCTTGACCGGTACAAATCGATCATCTTCGGCATGAATGATCAGGCCAGGCATCTCCAACTGATACTGAGCCACGTCCAGGGTCGCGGCACGCATTCCTACATCCTTCTCCACTTGACGGATAAAGGCCGAGCGCGCCCTGGGCGGCAAGCGCATGTAGCGGGCAAAACCTCGCAACACGCCAAGAATCCGAGCCGGCGCGGCGATACTGACCAGGGTTTCGGTGCGCAGTCCCAACTGCACAGCGAGCATGGCGCTGGCACCGCCCATGGAGTGACCAATCACTGCACGCAAGGGGGGCAATTCCGCCGCTGCCTCCAACATCGCCCGGGCAAAGAGCACCACATTGGCCTCCTCCCCTGGAGAGCGGCCGTGGGCGGGACCGTCCAGCGCCACTGCGGTATAGCCAGCCGCCACCAGCGCCTCGATCAGGCTGGCAAATTGAGTGGGTCGCCCTTCCCAGCCATGCATCAGCAACACTGTCGGCCCCTGCCCCCAACGCAAGGCAGAGAGGCCAAAGCGCAAGGTCAGACGCTCAGCACGCTCCAGCAGGGGCAATTCCCACTCTCGGGGCGGCAGCTCACGGGGAGTCATGAACAACTGGCGCATCCGATTCGCCGCCCACTGAGGAGCCACCCAGCCCAGAGTGCCATTGACACCACGAATCCAGCTCAATCCGCTCATCGCCCAACACCTCGCAACCAAACTTCAGGTCATAGAACCGCCGACTTGGCGGCACGCAGTAGACGATCGGACAATTCACCCGGCCCAAGAGCTCGCGCCAGGGACAGCCCACCCACCATCAACGCCATATCCGCCAACGCCTTGTCCGTGTCCTCGGGGCTTGCGGCCAACTGCGCGATCATCAGCTCCATATGCTCGTTCAAAGCCTTGCGAAAACTCTCTGGCAGCCGCCCCAGCTCACCCACAGATGCCGGAATCGGACAGGCCTGCTCAGTGGAGTCGCGGTGCTTGCGCGACAGATAGAACGCTGCCGTCAGCGCCCTTCGCTCCTCACCACTCAAACCTGCGTCCAGCTCGTCGAGCAAGCCACGTCGGTGGGCGAGCAGTTGGGTGAACGCCTCAAGCATCAGCGCATCCTTGCTCTCGAAGTGCGCATAGAAGCCACCCACCGTCAGCCCGGCAGCCCCCATCACCTCCCCCACACTCGGTTCGGCCGGGCCTCGCTGGATCAGCGCCGAACTGGCAGCCTGGAGAATACGTTCGCGGGTTTGAGCTTTTTTATCGTTCATCGTTGCCTCCGAATATTACGGACAAAATATTATTCTCATAATAATTTTCCGCAAGTCGTCAGTGTGACCGCCGGTCAGAAGTGCAGGCTGAGGAAGAGAGTAAAAGTTGGCCGGACGCCAGAAAAACAAAAGGGCCATTCAATAATTGAATGACCCTTAAAAATCCCGCATAGCGGGTAAACGTGGCGTCCCCTAGGGGACTCGAACCCCTGTTACCGCCGTGAAAGGGCGGTGTCCTAGGCCACTAGACGAAGGGGACACATACCCTTCTAACAGTTGATCAGTGCTGAGTTCTGATCGATTCAAGGCCGGTGTGGCCAGGCCTTGAACTGTAAATTGGTGGAGCTAGACGGGATCGAACCGTCGACCTCTTGCATGCCATGCAAGCGCTCTCCCAGCTGAGCTATAGCCCCGGATTTT
>NZ_JAFGYX010000022.1:0-30910 GCF_017491625.1 Pseudomonas sp. 50_B | reverse complement strand
CTGAGTACTGATCGATTCAAGGCCGGTGTGGCCAGGCCTTGAACTGTAAATTGGTGGAGCTAGACGGGATCGAACCGTCGACCTCTTGCATGCCATGCAAGCGCTCTCCCAGCTGAGCTATAGCCCCTCGTCGGTGAGGACGGGGCGAATCTTAAGGGGCGATCGGAAGGCTGTCAATTTTTTTTCCGTATTTTGAAAAAAAATTTGCCGGGATAACAACCACTTACCGCCCTGCCCCAAAAACCCTGGCTTTTTCAGCCTTAGCGGCCCGTGCCAACTCCCATAAACGGGGGGCCGCGAGCCGCCTGGAACCCACTTGGCCAGCGACCAATCGACCTGGCGCCTGAGAATCAAGCGTAGTCGAAAAGCCCGTAGCCCCTTGTAGCTCCCCTGCTGCGAAGCGCCGTCAGCCGATGGCGCCCAACAGTTTTTCCCACTCCTTGTTCTCTTTCTTCGACACGCCACCAAGCAGGTCGATGGCCTGGCGCAGACGGAAACGAGTAAGGTCAGGCCCCAGGATCTCCATGGCATCGAGCACCGACACCGAGCTGGCCTGGCCAGTGATCGCAGCGAACATCAGCGGCATGGCGTCACGCAGTTTCAGCTCCAGGGATTCAACCACTGCCTGAATGGTCGCGGTGATGCTGTCTTTCTCCCACTGGCGCAGGCTCTCGAGCTTCCACAGGATCAACTGCATCACTTGCCGCACCTGATCGCCAGAAAGCTTCTTGGATTCGAACAACTTGGCGTCCGGGGTCACGCCACCGGCGAAGAAGAAGCCAGCCAACGGTGCGATCTGGCTGAAGGTCTCCACCCGGCCTTGCACATGGGGCGCGATCTTCATCAGGTATTCAGGATTCAGCGCCCAGGTCTGCACGCGACTGGCGAACTCTTCCACCGGCAGGTCACGCAACCACTGGCCGTTGAGCCAAGACAGTTTCTCGATATCGAAGATCGGCCCACCCAGGGATACCCGCGACAGGTCAAAGTTATCGACCATTTCCTGCAACGAGAACTTCTCGCGCTCGTCCGGCATCGACCAGCCCATGCGCCCCAGATAATTGAGCATGGCTTCCGGCATGAAGCCCATGCGCTCGTAAAAGGTCACAGAGGTCGGATTCTTGCGCTTGGACAGCTTGCTCTTGTCCGGATTGCGCAGCAGCGGCATGTAGCACAGCTGCGGCTGCTCCCAACCGAAGTACTCGTAGAGCAGAATCAGCTTCGGTGCCGAAGGCAGCCACTCTTCACCGCGCAGCACATGGGTGATGCCCATCAGGTGGTCATCGACCACGTTGGCCAGGAAGTAGGTCGGCAGGCCATCGGTCTTCATCAAGACCTGCATGTCCATGCGATCCCACGGAATTTCGACATCGCCACGCAGCAGATCAGGCACCACACAGACGCCTTCGGTCGGCACCTTCATACGAATCACATGGGGCTCACCGGCCGCCAGACGCCGGGCCACTTCTTCCTTGGACAGCAGCAAGGCGCGGCCGTCATAACGCGGCGTCTCGCCACGAGCCATCTGCTCGGCGCGCATCTGGTCCAGCTCTTCGGCCGTGCAGAAGCATGGGAACGCGTGTCCCAGGTCCACCAATTGCTGAGCATATTTCTGATAGATCTCGCCGCGCTCGCTCTGGCGATAAGGACCATGGGGACCGCCCACATCCGGCCCTTCGCTCCAGTTGATGCCCAACCAGCGCAAGGCATCGAAAATCTGCTGCTCGGACTCGCGGGTCGAACGCAACTGATCGGTGTCTTCGATACGCAGGATGAACTCACCGCCATGCTGCTTGGCAAAGCAATAGTTGAACAAAGCGATGTAAGCGGTACCTACGTGGGGGTCCCCGGTAGGCGATGGCGCGATGCGCGTGCGGACGGTGGTCATGGCATATCTCGAAAAGATAGAAAAACGAGGAATAAAACAGGGGGCGAATGGTAACAGGCGACCCCGGCCCGGCTCCAGTAAGGAGGGCATTTAAGCCAAGGTTGCGACTACAGACCGCCGCAAAGCCCATGAATGGTCAAATATCAGCGCCTGGCATTTACCACCCACGGGCTATCTGCCAGGTTCACCCGCTAGTAATTTTTCTTACACTTTTTGATTGCGGCCGCGCGCCCTGGGATTTGACCTGTTCGGGCTGGCGAGCCTCTTTTTCGGAGTGCTCAACCCGGACTTCGCCGGGCCGCAGCGCAATCAGATCCAGATCATCCGCGCCCTGGGGCAGCCGCTGATCATGATCACCATCTCGCTGATCCCACGGTTTAGGGATCGAACGCCGTTAGACGGTCAGCAAGCGCTCGCGCAGCTTGGTGATTTCGTCGCGCATCTGCGCCGCCGCCTCGAACTCCAGGTCCCGGGCCAGTTGGTACATTTTTTCTTCGAGCTGGCGAATGCGCTTGGTGATTTCGCTGGGCGAACGCAGTTCGTTTTCGTAGCGGGCACTTTCTTCGGCGGCCTTGGCCATGCCCTTGCGCTTCTTGCTGCGCGAGCCCGGCACGGTGGCGCCTTCCATGATGTCGGCGACATCCTTGAACACCCCTTTGGGGGTGATGCCGTTGGCCAGGTTGAAGGCAATCTGCTTGTCACGCCGCCGTTCGGTCTCGCCAATCGCCCGCTCCATGGAACCGGTGATGCGGTCGGCATAGAGAATCGCCCGGCCATTGAGATTGCGCGCGGCGCGACCGATGGTCTGGATCAGCGAACGCTCGGAACGCAGGAAGCCTTCCTTATCGGCATCGAGAATCGCCACCAGCGACACTTCCGGCATGTCCAGGCCTTCACGCAGCAGGTTGATCCCCACCAGCACATCGAAGGTACCCAGGCGTAGGTCGCGAATGATTTCCACACGCTCCACGGTGTCGATGTCCGAGTGCAGATAACGCACGCGCACGCCGTGGTCGGCCAGGTAGTCGGTCAAGTCCTCGGCCATGCGCTTGGTCAGGGTGGTGACCAGCACTCGTTCTTCCACCGCCACGCGCTTGGTGATTTCCGACAACAGGTCATCCACCTGGGTCAGGGCCGGGCGTACTTCCACCTGGGGGTCCACCAGGCCGGTGGGACGTACCACCTGCTCCACAATGCGCCCGGCGTGCTCGGCTTCATAGTTGCCCGGGGTAGCAGAGACGAAGATGGTCTGCGGGCTGACACCTTCCCACTCGTCGAAACGCATCGGCCGGTTGTCCAGCGCCGATGGCAGGCGAAAACCATATTCCACCAGAGTCTCCTTGCGCGAACGGTCGCCCTTATACATGGCGCCCACCTGAGGCACGCTGACGTGGGATTCGTCGATCACCAACAGCGCATCCGCCGGCAGGTAGTCGTACAAGGTGGGTGGCGCGGCGCCGGCGGGACGGCCGGAGAGGTAGCGCGAGTAGTTCTCGATGCCGTTGCAATAGCCCAGCTCGAGGATCATCTCCAGATCGAAACGGGTGCGTTGTTCCAGACGTTGGGCTTCCACCAGTTTGTTGTTGGAGCGCAGGTATTCCAGGCGCTCCTGCAGTTCCACCTTGATCCCCTCGATAGCGTCCAGCAGGGTTTCCCGTGGGGTCACGTAGTGGCTCTTGGGGTAGAAGGTGAAACGCGGCAGCTTGCGGATCACTTCGCCGGTCAACGGGTCGAAAGCGCTGATGCTTTCCACTTCGTCGTCGAACAGCTCGATGCGGATCGCTTCCAGGTCGGATTCCGCCGGATAAATGTCGATCACGTCGCCACGCACACGGAAGGTGGCACGAGCGAAGTCCATATCGTTGCGGGTGTATTGCAGGTCCGCCAGGCGCCGCAGCAAGGCACGCTGGTCGAGCTTGTCGCCGCGGTCCACGTGCAGAACCATTTTCAGGTAGGTTTCCGGGCTGCCCAGACCATAGATGCAGGACACCGTGGTCACGATGATCGCGTCCTTGCGCTCCAGCAGCGCCTTGGTCGCCGACAGGCGCATCTGCTCGATATGGTCGTTGATCGAGGCATCCTTCTCGATAAAGGTATCCGAGGAAGGCACATAGGCTTCGGGCTGGTAGTAGTCGTAATAGGAAACGAAGTACTCCACCGCGTTGTTCGGGAAGAAGGCCTTGAATTCGCCATACAACTGGGCCGCCAGGGTCTTGTTCGGCGCCAGTACCAGGGTTGGGCGCTGCACCTGGGCGATCACGTTGGCAATGCTGAAAGTCTTGCCCGAGCCGGTCACGCCGAGCAGGGTCTGGTGGGCCAGTCCGGCCTCGATGCCTTCGACCAGCAGGCGGATGGCTTCCGGCTGGTCGCCGGCGGGCTGGAAGCGAGTGACTAGCTGGAATTCGGACATATCTACCTCTGGGATCATTCATGCGCGGCCATACCGTACAGGAACGAGAAACACCGCGTACGACCCATGTCGCCGAGGAAAAAACCGGAATGAGCTGGATGTGGAGGCAGATACCACGGCTTTCAAGGTAAAGGTCTTACACCCGTTAACACCCGGAAGGTTGCAATAAGACTAACGGTCGAAAAATAAAGCGAAAAACTTGTCGCAAAAGGTCAATCGGCTGTCGCCCCCCGCGATGATGGCCTCTATACTAGCTCCCCGTTTGTGCACCGCTCTAGTGCATTCGGCTGGAGCGCGACACGTCCCTCCACACTCCATTCAGAGCCGCCGTAAAAATGAGCCTGTTCTCCGCTGTCGAAATGGCACCACGCGATCCAATCCTGGGCCTCAACGAAGCATTCAACGCCGACACCCGAACCAACAAGGTCAACCTTGGGGTGGGCGTGTACTGCAACGAGGAGGGACGCATTCCACTCCTGCGCGCCGTTGTCGAAGCCGAGACAATTCGCGCCGCTCAACACGCTTCCCGTGGTTACCTGCCGATCGACGGCATTGCCGCCTATGACCAAGCGGTACAGAAACTGCTGTTCGGCAACGACTCGCCCCTGCTGGCCGCTGGCCGCGTGGTCACCACCCAGGCCGTTGGCGGTACTGGTGCACTGAAGATCGGCGCCGACTTCCTCAAGCAACTGCTGCCCAACGCTGTAGTCGCCATCAGTGATCCAAGCTGGGAAAACCACCGCGCACTGTTCGAAACCGCTGGTTTTCCGGTGCGGAACTACCGCTACTACGACGCCGCCACCCACGACGTAAACCGCGCCGGCCTGCTGGAAGACCTCAACGCCCTGCCGGCCCAATCGATCGTGGTGCTGCATGCCTGCTGCCACAACCCGACCGGTGTCGACCTGACTCCGCAGGACTGGAAAAACGTCCTGGAAGTGGTCAAGGCGAAAAACCTCGTGCCATTCCTCGACATGGCCTACCAGGGCTTTGGCGACGGCATCGACGAAGACGCCGCGGCCGTGCGCCTGTTCGCCGAGTCGGGCCTGACCTTCTTCGTGTCCAGCTCGTTCTCCAAGTCGTTCTCGCTGTACGGCGAGCGCGTTGGCGCTCTGTCCATCGTCAGCAGCTCGAAGGAAGAAAGCGCTCGCGTGCTGTCCCAGGTCAAGCGCGTGATCCGCACCAACTACTCCAACCCGCCAACCCATGGCGCAACCATCGTTGCCGCGGTGCTGAACAATCCGGAACTGCGCGCCCAGTGGGAGCAGGAACTGGCGGAAATGCGCCTGCGCATTCGCGGCATGCGCACCCAGATGGTCGACTTGCTGGCCAAAGGCGCCCCTGAGCACGACTTCAGTTTTGTCGGCCGCCAGTGCGGCATGTTCTCCTACTCCGGCCTGACCGTTGAGCAAGTGACCCGCCTGCGCAACGAATTCGGCATCTACGCCCTGGACACCGGCCGCATCTGCGTGGCCGCACTGAACCAGAACAACATCGACGTGGTGACCAAGGCCATCCTCCAGGTGATCTGATTCACGGCCGTCGCGCAAAAAGGGGAAGCCATGGTGCTTCCCCTTTTTTGTGCGCGCTCAGCTAATAACCAGTCCAGCCCCTGCATCCTCTAGACTGAGGCCACGCCTCCCTTGCCGATCGAGAATCCAGATGAAAGACGATGACCTGCGGGCCGACCGCGACGAACTGGAGCACTACTTGCCCCGCTCGCAGAAACGCGAAAAGAGCCTGGTACTGCAAATCGCCCTCGGCGTGTTCCTCGGTGGTCTGGCCCTGTGGCTGGTGCAACTGGCAGCCACATCGCTGATGGCCAAGCTGATGCTGGGCACCCTGACCTTCGGCGGCTGAACCGACTCAACCCGCCAGTTCACGCATTCGCTGACTGGCGGCATCATCAAAGGCCACGTACAACGCCTCAGCGACCTGGCTCTTGATGGCCTTGGCACTCTCCAGCCCCAGGACAAAACCTTCGGCCTTGCCCGCCGCGCGGTTCAGATCCGCCGCTGCCGCTGCCTGGGTAATGGCATCCCACAACTTGTCGGCCTGAGGCCCGACTCCCTTGGGCAGGTTGATCTGCTCGATGCTCATGACAGCACCTCGCATCGCGATGCAAAAAAATGAGTGGGAACCTGGGATAAATCGAAGCGCATCATAAAAACGTACCTTTGCGGCTTGAGGCCGGCAGCGCGTGAAACCACTTCCGGGGAGCCATGGTAGCCCCTATCGGATCACGTACAGCCCCGCTAGCTGATAAAACCCTTGAAGTAATGTCAGCAGATCATTCAGAACCTCGCCGCACTGAAAAAAACATTCACAGCTTGTTGACTTCCCTTTCTGAATCAGTAAGATACGGCGCATTCCGCGATAGCTCAGTTGGTAGAGCAAGTGACTGTTAATCACTGGGTCCCTGGTTCGAGTCCAGGTCGTGGAGCCATATTCCTACACTGATTTGCCTCAAACCCAACAAGAGCGCCCTGCTCTTTTGGCAAATCAGCAGAAAAAAACCACTATCAGTTCCATGATCCGCATGTCAGCCAGACATGCGGATAAAGTGCTTTGCGAGCCGAATGGCTCAGACAAAGGTCTGGTTGCCTTGCCGCAATGGCCTGACGTAGGCTGTGCGCCTATTTTTCCGGCCAGTCAGACAACGATGTTCCTGCCAGCACAGTCCCCGTGCCTCTCCCCCTCGATGAGCCCTTCGGCAACCCTGGCCGTTGCCCAGCATGATTGCGCGATCAACCGTCGCCGCCGCAGCGTCCTGTTCGCCTTCACCTTCTCCCCGCACCAAGGCAGTCGCTAACCGCGATTGAGCCTGGCACCGCCCCGCCACCTTTGGCGCCGATGCAGAGGCTGGCTCGCCAGCGAAGACGTCTCGAAGTGCGCCGCACCATTCAATGACCGCTTCGCCAGCAGCCGGCCCCTACGCCGAGGGCACAGGCCCGGCTCTCGCCCGTATCTCGGCGGATGCTGTCACGCGGCGTCCGCAACATCTCCATTTTTCAGCGCCTGACGCTTCAGGCGCGAGTCTTGATCATGAACAAAGCCTTGTTAGCTGCCTTGATCCTGGGCATTTCCATTGTCGGCCTGAGCATCGGCTCCACAGTGCCGATCCTTGCCCTGCGCCTGTACCAGGCCGGCGCGTCGAACAATCAGATTGGCATCATGTCAGCCCTGCCTGCGGCGGGCATGATGCTTTCGGCCTTCCTGGTCAATGCCTTGTGCCAGCGCCTGACCCGGCGCCAGATCTATCTGCTGTGTTTCAGCCTCTGCGCCCTGAGCGTGGCAGCCCTGGAACTGCCGGGCGCCAACCTCTTCAGCCTGGGATTGGCCCGGGTCGCCATGGGGCTTGGGGCCGGGCTGATCATCATTCTCGGGGAAACCTGGGTCAATGAAATGGCCGAAGACGCCAGCCGTGGCCGCTTGGTGGCGGTCTACACCACCTGTTTCACCTTCTTCCAACTGCTGGGCCCTGGCCTGGTATCACTGCTGGGCACCGAGGGGCCGCTCGTACTCGCCATTGTCAGCCTCGGTTATGCCGTGGCGATCGCCGTGGTCTGGCTGACTCTGCCCCAGGAAGACTCCCCAAGTCCTCACGAGGAAAGCCGGACCTTCTCGGTGCTGGGCTTTATCCGCATCGCCCCGGCGTTGTGTGTGGGCATACTGTTCTTCGCCTTCTTCGACAGCGTCGTGCTGTCGCTGTTTCCGGTGTACGCGGCCACTCATGGCTACAGCATCAAACTGGCGGCACTGATGGTGACCATCATTCTCCTGGGAGATACGGCGTTCCAGTTCCCCCTGGGCTGGCTCTCGGACAAGCTGGGGCGCCCGGGGATCTACCTCGGCTGCGGCATCATCGCTCTGCTGATCGGCCTGTGCCTGCCACTGTTGATGCAATCCCCCGGCCTGCTCTGGCCAAGCCTGGTCATCCTCGGCGCGGCGGCGGGCGGCATCTACACCCTGGCGATCGTGCTGATCGGGCAATCCTTCAGCGGAGCGGATCTGGTGACCGCCAATGCCAGCGCCGGTCTGCTCTGGGGCATCGGCAGCCTGCTGGGACCACTGCTCAGTGGCGCCGCCATGAGCGGTGGCAGCTATGGCTTGCCCCTGACCCTGTCGGCGGCCGCCGCGGTGGTGGTGGTAATGGCTCTGTCCCTGGTGCGCCAGGGGCAGTTCAGCAAGGTCACGGAGTAAGTCACGCTGCTCAAAGGGCGGCCTGGAAACATTCACAGGCCGCCTCTTTGTCATTACCATCGCGCCATCCGAATCCCCTGATGAAAACTGTGCAATGAACCGACCTCTGTGCCTCCTGTCCCTGTGGGGGCTGTTGTCTCTGTTACCGCTACAGGCCCTGGCCGCCTCCACGGTGGATTGCGCCACCCTGAGCGACAACGCCTCTCTGGAAGCCGGCGAATACCGCCCGCCCCTGGAAGCCAAGGTCATAGGCCAAGGACGGTTGCACTTTCACAGTGGGCCGAATGCCGCCTGCGTGAACCAGAAGCTCTATGTGATTCCGGGCGACGGCCTGACCGTGTACGCCTCCAGCGACAGCGGCTGGGCCCAAGTCATGTACATCGCCAAAAACGGTGAGGACTACAGTGGCTGGGTCGAGGAAAAACGCCTGCAACTGGGCGGTCACTACGGCGGCCCACAGCTGCCGGCCGAGGTCACGGCCTTTATCCAGCGTCACGAAGATTGCCAGCACTTTGCCGGCGAGGAGGCGTATGACGAGGAGCGTCGGGCCGAACTGGAGAAAGCCGTTAACGACGTCTGTATCGGCCATGATCGCCAGCTCGCAGCCTTGCGCGGGCAGTACAAGGACAACCCCGATGCCCTGCAAGCCCTGGAGCCCCTGGACAACCTCGAATAATGACTCACCCATAAAAAACGGCGCCTTCAGGGCGCCGTTTTTTAATGTCGCAATGATTGCACTCAGTGCGTGGTTTGCGCACTGCCTCGAGCATGGCTCGGTGCCGAGCCGTCCCCAAGCGGATTCGACGACTGTCCCGAAACCTCAGCTACCAGCGGCACTTCATTGCCTTCGGCATCGTGCAGCTTGCCACCGCTGAAGTAGTCCCCCTCACGCAGTACGGCAATGTCCTGGAAGCGCAGGCTGCGCTCGGTGCCAGCGACGAACACCGACTGCTGGTCCGAGTTGCCGGCGGTGAAATGGTTGAACGCCAGGTTCAGCAGGATCGCCATGATCGCCGACGAGCTGATGCCCGAGTGGAAGATCGTCGCAAACCAGCTGGGGAAGTGGTCGTAGAAGCTCGGCGCAGCGATCGGGATCATGCCGAAGCCGATGGAGGTCGCAACGATGATCAGGTTCATGTTGTTGCGGTAGTCGACCTTGGACAGGGTACGAATGCCACTGGCCGCCACGGTGCCAAACAGCACGATACCGGCACCGCCCAATACCGAGGTGGGCACCGCCGCAATCACCCGCCCCATAAAGGGCAGCAGGCCGAGGACTACCAGAAACACGCCGCCGGTAGCCACTACAAAACGGCTCTTGATCCCGGTGACCGCCACCAGCCCGACGTTCTGGGCAAACGCACTCTGAGTGAAGGAACCGAAGATCGGCGCGATCATGCTCGACAGCATATCGGCACGCAGCCCATCCCCCAGGCGCTTGGAGTCGACCTTGGTGTGGATGATTTCACCCACCGCGAGGATGTCCGCCGAGGTTTCCACCAGGGTCACCATGACCACGATGCACATCGACAGGATCGCTGCGACATGGAAAGTCGGCATCCCGAAGTGGAACGGCGTGGGCAGGCCAAACATCGGCCCCTGAGTGACACCGGAAAAATCCGCCATGCCCAGGAACACCGCGATCACCGTACCGATGACCATGGCAAGGAGAATCGACAGCCGGGAAATCGCCGCGCTGCCGATCTTGCTCAGCAGCAACACCAGTACCAGGGTGAGGGCCGCCAGACCGATGTTCGACATGCTGCCGAAATCCGCCGCCCGGCTATTGCCGCCCATCGCCCAGCGCGCCGCCACAGGCATCAACGTCAAGCCGATGGTGGTGATGACAATGCCGGTGACCAGCGGGGGAAAGAACTTGGTAATGCGAGAGAACACCGGCGTAATCAGCAGGCCGATCAGCGAAGCTGCAATCACCGCCCCCAGAATTGACTGGAAGCCGCCCTCGCCGCTGCTGGTGACAATCGCCACCATGGTCGATACGCCCGCAAAGGACACCCCTTGAACCAACGGCAGCTTGCAGCCGAAAAACGGCACGCCGAGCGTTTGTAGCAAGGTTGCCAGCCCCCCTGCAAACAACGAAGCGGCGATCAGCAGGCCGATCTCCGCTGGCGACAGACCGGCCGCCTGGCCGACGATCAGTGGCACCGCAACGATACCGCCATACATGGTCAGAACGTGTTGCAGGCCATAAGCCATATTCGCGGCAATACCCAAATTTTCATCTTCGGGACGTTGCTGTGAAACCTGGGGCGTATTCATGGTGTGGGGTTCCCTGTTTTTGTTATGCGCACACTGTATGCAACAACAAAGACAACTGTCCATAGGATTGTATACAGTTTATCGGTCAATCTTCGGGCACTTCCCCCTGCTGATTCACCGATAAAAAGCCCCGCTCAGGTCGTACGGATCACCCTTTTCCAGCCTGAATGGCCGCCCCAGAGCCACCGCCCCACATCGGGCCGGCAGGACCTGTGCAGCCAGCCGACATCCTCTCCCCCCAACTCCACCCGCTGAAACACAACGCAAAAAAAGGCCGATCCATTGGCTGGATCGACCCTCGCTGCACACAAAAAGACCAATCAGTTGGACGGTACGCGGATCTTGTACACATTGGGTGCGACACGAATCCACTGATCGCTGACCAGCGGATAGACCCGGGTCCGCGCCGACAAACGCAACAGCTGCGAGTTGATGTTGGCCAGGGTCTTCACGTTGCCGTCACGCTGATAGCTGAGCATGTTGTCGCGCACATTGATGATGGTGTTCCAGGTGTCCTTGTTATTGATGATGTACTGGGCATTGGTTTCGAATTGCTCACCCGGATCATCATTGCGACCGTTCGGACCGAGAAACAGGTTCCAGGGCATCCAGGTGTAGAAGCCATGAAAGGTGTCCCAACCCAGGGGCCGTGGCGGCACGCCCGCATTGGCCCGCACCACGCCCCGACCGATCTCCTCGAGCAACGTCTTGGCCTGGTCATAATCCGCCGCCACCGGCGCAGTGACGTTGACTCGATTGTCCTGGCCATAGCTGAGGAAACGTGCGCCAAAGCCGTCCCAGAAACCCTTCAGCTCCTTCAAGTGCCCACGCTGCACCACGGACATGTAGAAATCCCGCAATTGGTTGTAGGCAATGATGTGGTGTCGACTCACCGGCACCGTGAACGCCGGCCCGACTCCGGACGTCTTGAGATCGGCACTGTAGTTGTCGGACGGTGGATAGGGCGACCCGGCCCGCGCGTCCATGCTCAGGTTGTAGTTGCCGTCGGGGTTGGGGACCGCGAAGCTGCTGGTGGAACACAGGCTGACCACTGCCAGCAGCGCAGCGAACAGCCCCTGCTTGAAACGCCTCAGCGGTGTTGCGGTACTGCCGGACACCGTGGATCGATGTATTTTCTGCATGATTCTCTCCATAGAAAATTGCCGGTTTGCCGGTGGATTCTATGGAGCGCCAGCTTGGGATTTTAATCGGGAAGTGCTTCCGTATTCGGCTCCCGCTCCCGGTACGACAGGTGGTGATCAGGCCTCCAGCAAGCGCTCGAGCACTCGCGACAGCTCGGGATGCTCCGGCAGACGCAAGGCAAACTCGTCCCGCAACAACTGCATCAGCTCCCCCGCATTAGTGATCTGCCGCCGCTCGCTGGGCTGCCCCACGCGATGCAAAGCGTAGCTGCCGTTGTTCAGGGTTCGGCGCACCCCCGGCCCTATCAGCGCCACCTTCAACTGACCGAGGAAAGGCGAGTCACGGTGAGTCGAGACGTACCAGTTGCCCATTTCGTAGTCCACGTCGCCCTGTATCTGCAGATCAAAGACGTACAGGGCCCGCCACTCATCCATGACCTTGGCGCGCAGGGTGTAGCTACCGTCTCGCTCGGTAATGCGATAGGGCTCGTGGGGTGTTGCCTGCTCTGCTTCAGTATCGAGCAGCAAGGGCGCAGTGGGCACCATGCCGCCGAAGCCGACATCGGCGATGTAGCGCTGCCCGTCCAGGTGCAACAGCGTCAACCTGTGACTGCGCGCGGTGAGCGCATCCTCCGGCCCGCCCATGACCACCCGCCCGGTAATGCCACGCGCCTCATAGCCCAGATGCTGCAACAGCACCAGGAACGTCTGATTGAGTTCATAGCAATAGCCACCGCGCCCCTCTTGCAGAATCTTGCGTTCCACCGTGCCCAGGTCGATGGGCACCGGCAGGCGCAACAAGGTAGAAAGGCTTTCGAAGGCAAACTCGCAGACATGTCGCCATTGCAGTTCTCGCAGGGTTTCCAGGGTCGGCGGCGGCGCGCTGTGGTAACCCAGTCGGCGCAAATAGAGGTCAATGTTCATCAGGTGCGGCTGGCTCATGCACAAATCCTTGAAATGAGTGTCGCGCAGGGCTCCGGAGATGCTTGTGCCGATCCGCTTGTCCAGCGCCGGTCCCTGCCAGGTCAACGATAGGTATAAGCCAGAAACGGGGCATTCCAACAATCGATTCGGCTGATATTTTTTATCGCATTGGCCCGGGATTGGCTCTTGCCAAGAGCTGACGGTGATTCTGTAGTAACCACCGCCCCAGTGGCCTCGCCCAGGCGCGGTGAGCGTCCTGCCTGTGGCTCAAAAATCATTCGGCACGGGGCTTCTACCGGGACCAGGGACATGACGCCGCAGGCACCACCACCTATGAGGTTGGTGGCAATACCTGCGCCAATCAGATCTTCTGCAAAGCCTGACAATGACTCAACGGTCGGAGCGCTGCAGCAGATCCTCGGCGCTCTCCACCGCCAGGGCCATCACCCGGTTGCGCCCCGTGGCCTTGGCCTGATACAGCGCTGCATCCGCCCGTTCTATGAAGACTTCGATGCTGTCGCGCCCCGTAGGGACGAAGGAGTAACAGCCCAGACTGATGGTCACGCGCCCCACTGGAGAACCGGAATGGCTGATGTTGCGCTCCATGACGCTCTGGCGAATCTGCTCGGCCATGGCCAGGGCACCGTGGATATCGGTATCGGGTAGCAGCACCGCGAACTCTTCCCCGCCATAACGCACGGCCAGGTCGGTCTTGCGATGACAACACCCTTTCAGGGCCTGGGCCACCTCTGCCAGACAATGATCGCCGGCCACATGGCCGTAGGTATCGTTGTAACGCTTGAAGTAATCGATGTCGGCGATGATCAGGCTCAGCGGCGTGCTCTGCCGCGCCCCGCGACCGAACTCGATCTCCAGGGAACGCTCGAACAGCCGCCGATTGCCCAAACCGGTCAGACTGTCATGGGTGGCAATCACCTCCAAAGCCTCCTGGGCCTTGCGCAGATCGGTTTCGATCCGCTCGTTGTTGCGCACCTGGCTCACAAACACCCAGCCGAACAGCCCCACTCCCAGCAGCACCAGAGCGACGATGGCCGTGGATTGATAGGCCGAGGCGTACCAGCCCTTGAGAATCGAGTCCTTGGAGTTGGCCGCCGCCACCACCAGCGGATACGCCTGCAACTGGCGATAGCCATACAAGCGCGTCACCCCATCCACGATCGAGGTGATCATGGCGTTGCCGGAGGTGGCCTCAGGCAGGTACTTGCTGAAAATCTCGCCACGGGACAGGGAGGCCCCCACCTGCCGCTCCTCAAATGGCCGCCGCGCGATCAGGGTGCCATCGGACAGGGCGAGAAACATCACGCCCTGCTCATCGATATTGAAGCTTTTGAAGAATTGATCGAAGTAAGCCAGCTTGATGCCGGCCATCAGCACGCCCTGGAAGTTCCCGTTCTGGTCATTGATCCGCCGCGAAATGGGAATGATCCACTCGCCGTTGGCGCGACTGCGAATCGCCGGACTGATATGGGCCTGCAGCGAAGCGTTCTGCTGGTGGAACCTGAAGTAGTCACGATCTGCCACGTCCTTGCCATGAGGCGAATCGTTAAAGGAACTGACCACCCACTGGCCTTGCTTGTCATAGAGAAACACTCCGCTGAGTTGCACCAGGGCCTGTACCCGCCGAGCAAAGATCTGTTGCAGACGCAGTCGCTGCACGGGCCCCTCGCCGATGGCCTGGATCCACTCGGAAAGGCTCATCAGCACCAGGTCGGCCTCCATGAAGGTGTCCTCCGCCTGCTGGGCAATGGCCCGAGTCAGGTTGGTGGAGTTGACCTCTGCCTGCGCCAGGTCATGGCGCCAGGACTGCTCTAGCTGGAGGTAGAGCAAACCGCACAGGCACAGGAACACCGTGGCGATAAAGGCCACCGCGGCCTTGAGCAGCGGCAAGCGTTTCAAGGTGCCACCCGGGGCGTGTTGAGCGTCGTAAATGGGGACAGGCAAAAGGGGCGTCCTGACGGGAAAAGCCTGAACTACGCGGCAGATCCCTGGTTGTTTTCGAGACCGGTTCACTGACCAGCATCCTGTAAAACATCGGCTCCATGGCGTTCAAACACAGGCCAGGGGCCGCTCGCAACCGCATCCGATCTAGCCCCTTGCAGGGGTTATCGGCCGCAGAGGACGATGCCTAAAGCGCGGATCGTCGGCTGGAACAATATTCGACGATGACCTGAGTCAGTGCCGCCACAACGGCCGGGTCCGCGTCGGACGCAGTAAACAGCCGGAACTGGGCCTGAGGCAACTCCGGCAAACCGTATTCCGCCCCCAGTGCACACAGCCCTGCTCCCAACTGACTGACCGCCATGGGCGCCACGGCGAAGCCCGACAGCACTGCGGCACGCAAGGCCCCATTGCTGCTGCAGAGCATGGCCGTACGCTGGGCGATGCCGGCTTTGGCCAACCGCCCCAGGGCCACCGCCCGATAAGGACAAGGCTCAGGAAACAGCGCCAGGGGCAAAGGCTCAGGCAAGGGTGCCACTGATTGTGGCAGCCCGGCCCAGACCAGAGGTTCGGACCAGAGCAACTGGCCTGGCGCTGCTGTTTCGCACAAGGACCCCACCACCAGCTGCAAACTGCCCTGAGCCAGAAGATCCAGGAGGGTACCGGGGATGCTCACCTGCACATCGAGCTGGATACCCGGGAACTGCCCGGCAAAATCCAGTAGCGCGCGCAACAGACGGGGCTCGGCGAAATCCTCCGCCAACCCAATCCCCACACGCCCATGGAACGGCACCCGGGTCAACTCGGTCCAGGCGTCGCGATTCAACGCCAGAATGGCTCGGGCGTAGGCCATCAGCCGCTCGCCATCGGCTGTCAGTTGCTGTGAGCGGGTGGTGCGTTGCAGCAGCGGCTTGCCGACCTGCTGTTCCAGGCGCCGCAGATGGCCGCTGACCGCCGACTGGGTCAAATGCAGTTTTTGTGCTGCACGACTGAACCCCTGTTCATCGACAACAGCGACAAAGGTACGAAGCAGCAAGGCATCGAACATATTTCATATCGCCATCAATAAGCCTTAGATCGACAATTTATATTTATAAATCAGCTATGTTGCAATAGCGGTCATCCCTGTCCACCAAGAGATTCGTTCATGACCCGGCTCCTGCACATCCAATGCTCGCCTCGCTTACATCGCTCCGCCTCCCTGGAAATCGCCCGCAGTTTTATCCAGCGCTATCAACAACAGGTTCCCGACACTCAAGTCAGCACCCTGGACCTTTGGAGCCTGGAACTGCCGGAGCTCGATCAGACAGCAATGGACGCCAAGTACGCCCGACTCGGTGGCCAGCCGTTGAACGCTAGCGAACAAAGCGCGTGGGACCGACTCCAGGAACTCGCCGCGCCCCTGCATCAGGCCGACCTGTTGGTGTTCTCCGTGCCGCTGTGGAATTTCAGCATTCCCTACAAGCTCAAGCATTTCATTGACCTGGTATCACACCAGGGAATCCTCTTCAGCTTCGACCCCGAGCACGGGCTGCAGGGCCTGTTGCGCAACAAGACAGCGGTGGTGAGCTACGCCCGCGGCCTGGATTTTTCAGCCCAGTCGAACACTCCGGCCCAAGCGTTCGATTTCCAGAAACCCTACATCGAGGCTTGGCTGAACTTCATCGGCATTGCCGACCAGCATTCGCTGGTGGTGGAGAAAACCATTCTCGGGCCTGACATCGACCAGGCCTCCCGGCAAGCGACCGCGCGCCAGGCACACGGCCTGGCCGAGCAACTGGCAGCCCGCCGTCCCTAGTACTCGAAAAAGACCGGTGGAGCGACTGACAGTTTCCGCCGGTCTGCA
This sequence comes from Pseudomonas sp. 50_B, assembly GCF_017491625.1. Classification (NCBI taxonomy): domain Bacteria; kingdom Pseudomonadati; phylum Pseudomonadota; class Gammaproteobacteria; order Pseudomonadales; family Pseudomonadaceae; genus Pseudomonas; species Pseudomonas sp. 50_B. The sequence goes on along the minus strand of NZ_JAFGYX010000022.1, from coordinate 14,258 downwards.
ACCTTCCACAGTTCCCCAGGCGAAACTCCCACCGCCTCGCCCCCTTTTATCAACAGGCCTGCACTGATCGGCACGAATCATCAAAAAGCTCACAAAAACGCCGTCGGCCCATGCATTTTTGGTCTATACACAACTCATAAAATTCTTCGATACAAACCACCGTCCCGCTCCTCAGTACTTTCAGGTCGTGCGTATGGCGGTGTTGGAAGTTGATCACCAAGGAGTGGATGTTGATTGGGGGTAACACGCTTAACCGTTTCATGTTCAGGCCCTGGCGCCATCGGGAACTGCTATTGGCGCTAATCGAGCGTGAAATCACAGGCCGCTATCGCGGATCGATCGCCGGTCTGCTCTGGTCCTTCCTCAACCCCCTGCTCATGCTGCTGGTATACACCTTCGTTTTCAGCGTGGTGTTCAAGGTGCGCTGGGACACCGGCAGCGACTCGAAAAGCCAATTCGCCTTGCTGGTATTCACCGGCATGATGGTCTTCAACCTGTTTTCAGAATGCATCAGCCGTGCCCCGGGCCTGATCCCGAGCAACGCCAACTACGTGAAGAAAGTCGTGTTCCCCCTGGACCTCCTGCCCGGCGTGATACTCGGGGCCGTGCTGTTCCATACCCTGGTGAGTTTCATCGTCTGGCTGATCTTTCATCTACTGGTCTTCGGCCTGCCACCGTTCACCACCTTGCTGTTTCCCCTGGTACTGCTGCCGCTGGTGCTGTTCACGCTTGGGCTGTCATGGTTCCTGGCGTCCCTGGGGGTCTACCTGCGGGACATCGGCCAGGTCATTGGAGTGCTAATGTCGGCCCTGATGCTGCTGTCCGCAGTGTTCTATCCCGTGAGCGCACTGCCGACTGCCTATCAGCACTGGCTCTATCTGAATCCCCTGACCCTGGTCATCGAGTCATCCCGCGACGTGCTGATCTGGGGCGTCGTCCCCGATATCAGCCTATGGCTGGGCCAACTGGTGGGTGCCAGCGCTGTGGCTTTTCTCGGACACGCGTGGTTCGAGAAGACCCGCCAGGGGTTTGCCGATGTGCTCTGATCCTGTGATCAAGACCCAGGGCTTGGGCAAGTGCTATCAGATCTACGACCAGCCTCGGGATCGCTTGCTGCAATTGCTGCTGCCTCGCGGTAAACCGCGCTATCGCGAGTTCTGGGCATTGAAAGAGGTCTCCCTGGAGATTCGCAAAGGCGAAGCCCTGGGCATCATCGGACGCAACGGCAGCGGCAAATCGACCTTGCTGCAACTGATTTGCGGCACCACGGGCGCCTCTTGCGGCAGCCTGACCCGCCACGGCCGGATCGCTGCCTTGCTGGAGCTGGGTTCGGGATTCAATCCGCAGTTCACCGGCCGCGAGAACGTCTACCTGAACGGTGCGGTGCTGGGGCTCAAGCGCGCGGAAATCGAAGCGCGCTTCGACGAAATCGCCGCGTTCGCCAATATCGGTGAGTTCATCGACCAGCCCACCAGGACCTATTCCAGCGGCATGCTGGTACGCCTGGCCTTTGCCGTCTCGGTATGCGTGGAGCCGGACATCCTGATTGTCGATGAAGCCCTGGCCGTGGGCGACGCTTCCTTTCAGTTCAAGTGCCTGGAGCGACTCGATCGCCTGACACGACAAGGCATGACCCTGCTGTTCGTGTCTCACGACATGAGCCTGATCAAGCGCTTCTGCAACCGCGCCCTGTATCTGCGTAACGGCGAAATCCGCGCCAGCGGCGCGCCGGAAGCGATGGCCGAGCTCTACCTGCTGGACATGCGCGACGAACAGCGGCGCTGGGCCAGCGCCGGAGCCATCCAGGTCACGGTCAAGACAGCGCTCAACCCGGAACACGGCATGGCTTTTGGCACCGATGAAGGACGCATCACTTCGGCGGTCTTCAGCAACACCGGAGCGCTGTACTCGAGCTTTGTCCATGGCGACAGCATCGAGATCGCCATCGACACGCTCGTCAGCGACGCCGTCAGCCGCCCCAACATCAGCCTGACCATCCAGGAGGCCAGGCTGCTGGTGATCAGCGGAGTCAATGCGTCCCTGCAAAGCGGCGCATCCGAGAATGGCTGGCGCCGCGCTTCGATCCGCCTGCAGTTCGCGGCCAACCTGGCTGCCGGGCGCTACCACATCACCCTCAAGCTGATGGATGGCGAGACCGAAGAAACCTCACAACTGATTGAAAAGCAGGTCGCCCTGCTGGCCTTCGACATTCTGCCGGGCAACAAGCATTTCCTGGGAATCGTCGATTTGCACATCAAGCCCGTCACCCGTGAAGGACAAACAACCAGGGCGACCGAGGAACACTCATGAAGGACAAGGAGTGGCAGGTAGCGATCTTCGGTACCTTTGACGTGGCCAACTACGGCGATCTGCTGTTTCCCCTGATCGCCGCCGCCGAGTTGCAGGCGCGCCTGGGCACTGTGCACCTGCATGCCTTCTCCTATAACACCCGCACGACGCCACAATGGCCCTACAACGTCACCTCGGTCAGCGAACTGCCCCGGCTGATCGAGACCCTGGACGGGGTACTGATTGGAGGCGGTTTCATCATCCGCTTCGACAAACAGGTGGCCCCGGGGTATTACCCGCCAGACCCGCAGATCCACCATCCCACGGGTTATTGGCTCTCCCCCGCACTGATTGCCCTGCAGCATGACGTACCGCTGATCTGGAATGCCCCGGGCATGCACTGCAACAACGTACCGACCTGGGCAGTCCCTCTGGTCAAACTGGCCCTGGAGCTGAGCCCCCACGTGCAAGTACGGGACACCTTGTCTCAAGACACCCTGTCGGCGCTGAGCGATGAGGCCCGAGTCGAGGTGCTGCCGGACACCGCATTCGGCCTGCCCAACCTGATCGACCTGCAGCAGCCCTCCGTGGAATACCGCCAACTCTGTGAACAGGCCGGACTGAACAGGCCCTACCTGGTGGTGCATGCGATTGCCGGCCTGGAGGGGTTCCTACAACTGTGGAAAACCCACAACCCGCTCTTTGCAAGGTGGCAGCTGCTGTTGCTGCCCATCGGCCCGGTACTGGGAGATCACGAATCGATTCTTGGCGACGACCTGCCAAGGGCCGTACGCCTGCCTACCTGGCCAGCACCGCTGCTGCTGGCCGAGATCCTCGGCCACGCCCAAGGCGTGATCGGCCACAGTTACCACCTGGCGATTACCGCCCTGGCCTTCGGTGTCCCCCTCTTCAGCTCGGCCCGCCTGGACCTGGGCAAGTACACCGCCCTGCGGGACTACGAGGGAATCCACCCCCTGCACGCTGTGCAAGAGATAGATCCCCAGTGGTTCCTGGAGTGCCTTGTACGGCGAGCCCCCTGCGCCCGACTGGTCGATGCCCGAGAGCAATTGCAGCGCCATTGGGATCGAGTGGCCGAACTCATCAGCCAGGGCCGCCGCCCCACCCGCCAGTCAATCGACCGACTCTGGCAAGCACTGCCTGGACTACTGGAAGAAACCCGCCTGGACTGGCGTGAGGAATGCCTGGAAAAACAGGCTGAGCTGGAGGCACTGCATAAGCAAATGGAGCAACTGAAACAACAACAGCGCCAGCAACAGGAACTCATGGGACACGCCTGCGGCGAACTCGACCGGGTGTATCGCTCCAGCTCCTTTCGCATCACTGCGCCACTGCGTTCCCTTCGACGCCGTTTCAACCATCTACTGGGAAGATGAACAGGATGCTAGATCTGACGAGGCTCACCAAACAGCCACTGCACAATCAACCTTTCCGCTGGGGCCAGATCGATGGCCTGTACACAGCGCAAGACGCCGCGGCGTTGGCAGCGACCTACCCCCATGACGCCTTCAAGCGAGTGTATGGATATGGCGGAGAAAAAGACTATGAGTACCAGGCGCGACAATTGGTGGAAATGGGGACTGGGCGCATCGTCCACCCTGAAGGCCTGAGCCCCGCATGGCTGGCACTGGCGACAGAACTGAGCTCTGCGGCCTATCGCCTGGCGATGTCGACACTGACCGACCTGGACCTGCGCACAGCCCCCATGGAAATCAATGTATTCCACTACGGGCCGCAGGCCTGCCTGGGTCCTCATCCCGACCTCAGCGACAAGCTGGTGACCCATATCCTGTATTTCAACGAATCCTGGAACATCAAAGAGGGTGGCTGCCTGAACATCCTCGGCTCTGCAGATCCAACGGATGTGGTAGCGGTGATCCCACCCCTGGTCGGTAACTCTGCCGTCCTGGTGCGTGCCGAACATTCATGGCACGCCGTATCACAGGTAGTGGACAACTGCCGGACCTCACGCCGCAGCATGACCGTAACCTTCTACCGTCCCGGCTCTCTGAGTTCGATGTGGCCAGCCGCAGACCAGACTCCTCTGCATGACTATGAAGGGCCTCATGGCTAAAGCGCACGCAAACCTGATTGGCAACGTTATCGCCCCAAAGGAAACCGGGAATGCCACGGCCTGACCCCAAAGCACTACTCAGGCAACTGCGCAACACCTATCGGAGACTGCCACTGCCCAATCCTCTGCGCGTCCTATTGGGTCGAATTTATCGCCAAATGACATCAGTACGACGAGCCCTGCACCGCGCCGTAATAGCCGACAGTCTGTTTCAACCTCCACTTTGCAACTTGCAGGAGCCGCTGGCGAATGCGCCCGACTACGTATTCTGGGGCGTCATCGACTGGGATTTTCGACACCAGCGCCCGCAACAGCTGGCCGAGCAGTTGAGCCTTGGCGGACGCCGTGTGTTCTACATCTCGGCCGCTCTGGAGGATGACCCTCGCGACGGTTTTACACTGCGCCCTCTTGATGAAACGGGGCGCCTGTTCGAAGTCCGGCTCTTTGCCCACACCGCGCCGATCATTTACCACGCAGTACCGGATGAAACCTTGATCTGGCAGTTACGGCGCAGCATCGGTGAACTCCTGAGTTGGGCGAATTCGCCCCAGGTGGTATCGCTGATCCAGCACCCGTTCTGGGCTCCCGTGGCGGGAGCGCTGCCCAACAGTCGTGTGGTCTATGACTGCATGGATCACCATCAGGGATTTGGCAACAACGCCGCGCAGTTGCAACAACTGGAGTGCCGCCTGATCCGCGAAGCCGATGTGGTGCTGTTTGCCTCGGCATGGCTTGAACAACATTGGCACCCGCAAAGGCCAAGGACAGCTGCACAGCAGCGAGCGATTCTGCGCAACGCCGCCGACTTCGACTACTTCTCAACACCCACGAAACGCCGCTATCAAGATCCGCAAAAACGTCCCGTGATCGGCTACTACGGGGCATTAGCCCATTGGTTCGACGTAGACCTGGTGTCTGCCATAGCCAGCGCCTTTGCCCACTGCACCGTGCTGCTGATTGGCGCAGATACCGCAGGTATCGGCGCGCGCCTGCGGGGCCACGCCAATATCAAGCTCACGGGCGAGATTCCTTATGCGCAGCTGTCCGCCTACCTGCAGGCTTTCGACGTCTGCATCCTGCCGTTCCGCATCGAACCGCTAACCCTGGCCACCAACCCGGTCAAGGTCTACGAGTACCTGAGCGCCGGTAAACCGGTGGTGGCGGTGGATCTCCCTGAATTGCACGAATTCAAGCAACAGGTCGCCATCGCCGAGGACACGCCCGCGTTTATCAATGCCATCGCCCGGGCGTTGCAGGAACCTGGATGCAGCGCTGCTTCTTGCCAACGCCAGGCCTTCGCCGCGCAGCAAACCTGGCAACACCGGGTACAGGCCCTGCTTAACCTGACAGAGAATGTTGCCTCTCAACCGCTGGTGAGCGTGATAGTGGTGACCTACAACAACTTGGCCTTCACTCGGGACTGCCTGGCGAGCCTGGCTGCCGATTCCCTGAGCGAGCCACTGGAAATCATCGTCGTGGACAACGCCTCCACCGATGGCAGCGTCGAATTCCTCCAGCACTGGTCAGCGAACAGCGGACACTCGCTGATTCTCAACAACAGCAACCGGGGTTTTGCCGCCGCCAACAATCAGGGCCTGGCCCTGGCCAAGGGCGAGTTCCTGGCACTGCTTAACAATGACACCCAGGTCACCAGCGGCTGGGCACAAACCCTGCGCCGCCACCTGCAGCGCGACCCGGGGCTCGGCCTGATCGGACCGGTGACCAACAACATCGGCAATGAAGCGAAGATCGACATCCGCTATCAGGACTCACGGGAGATGGCCATCCGTGCCCGCCAATACACCTGGCGCCACGCCGGCCTGAGCGTGCCTTGCGCCACCCTCGGTTTCTTCGCGGTGATGATGTCCAGGTCAACCTATCAACGCCTAGGCCCCCTCGACGAAGCCTTCGGGCTGGGTTTTTTCGAGGACGACGATTACTGCCGCCGGGTCGAGCAAGCCGGCTTGTCCTGTGCCTTCGCCGAGGACGTGTTCATTCATCACCACCTGTCCGCCTCCTTCGAACTGATGTCCGGAAGCCAGCGCCAGCAACTGTTCAACCGCAACAAGGCTTTCTATGAAGCCAAATGGAACCGCCCATGGGTCCCGCACACCTCCAGGGAGGAGCCATGAAACTGGTCTATCTGTCGCCTGTCAGTTGGCACAGTTTCGCCCAACGGCCCCAGGAACTGGTTCGACAGTTCCACGCCAGCACCCGGGCTCCGGTGCTGTGGATCGAACCCTACCCCACTCGCCTCCCGGTGCCCCGCGACCTGCTGCAGCGCTCCCCAGCCCCTCCCAGCGAACCGGTGCCCGACTGGTTGACCCTGATCCGTCCCCGAGCCCTGCCGATAGAGCCCTTGCCCGGTTCGGGGTGGTTGAATCGACTGTTCTGGGGGCGCCTGATGCAGCAGGTCAGGCACTTCGCTCAGGGACCGACCCAGCTAGGCATCGGCAAGCCCTCGCGACTGGCCCTGCAGTTGCTGCGCGAGCCGCTCTTCGTCAGCAGTTTCTACGACGTGATGGACAACGTACCGGCTTTCTATAGCGGCTGGTCCCGGCGCGCCATGCAGCAACGCCAGCGCGAAACGGCCAGAGCCGTGACCACCGCCCTGACCTCCTGCTCGAACCTGCAGCACTATTGGTTGCAGCAGCAGGTCAATGCACGCCTGCTACTCAATGGCTGTGCCAGCGAACGGTTGCCCTCCCTGCCACTGTGCCGATCCACAGCACCTACCACGCGCCCCGTATTCGGCTACATCGGCACCCTCGCCAAGTGGTTCGACTGGGACTTCATCCTCGCCCTGGCCCAGGCCTTCCCGGAAGCCGAGGTGCGCTTGATAGGCCCGCAACACGGCAACTCACCTCCGGCCCTAGCCGCCAACATCCGCTGCTTACCGGCACTGTCGCACCCAGCCGCACTGGCGGCGATGAGCGAATTCGACGTCGGGCTGATTCCGTTCAAGAGAAACGACATCACCCGTTTTGTCGATCCGATCAAGTACTACGAATACCGGGCCCTGGGCCTGCCGGTGGTCAGCACCGACTTTGGCGAAATGAGTGTTCGCCGTCATACACCGGGAGTTTTTCTCAGCGATACCGCCACGGACATTCCCCAAGTGATGCGCCAAGCCCTGGCGTTCAGCGAGCCGCTGGCGAATACCCTGCAGTTCCGCGAGGCCAACTCTTGGACGAAACGTTTCGAGGTGGCCCATGCCGCAATCCTGTGACGTGGTGGTGGTCAACTACAACGCTGGCCTTCTGCTGGAAGAGTGCGTCGCCTCAGTGCTGGCACAGGGTGTCGGCAGACTGGTATTGGTGGACAACGCCTCCCACGACGACAGCCTGCAACGGGTGCTGACCCGCTACGGTGCCGACAAACGCCTGAGTATCCTGCGCAACCCGAGCAACACTGGCTTTGCCGCTGCCTGCAACCTCGGCGCCACACAGTGCACACAGCCCCATATCCTGTTCCTGAACCCCGACACCGTGCTGCAACCCGGGGCGCTCCAAGGTCTGATCGGCGCCTTGTGCCACTCCAAAGACCTGGGCATGGCAGGTGGCTTGCTGTGCAATTTCGACGGTAGCGAGCAGCCCGGTGGTCGCCGAGTCTTTCCGACCCCACGCCGAGCGGTGGTTCGCGCCCTCAACCTCTCGGGTCTGGCCTGGCTGTCACCCCGCTTGTTTTCCGACTTTCTCCTGCACCGCGAGCCCCTGCCGACCCGACCAACCAACGTCGAAGCCATTTCCGGCGCCTGCATGCTGGTCAAACGCGAAGCCCTGGACAGCGTCGGCGGCTGGGACGAAGGCTATTTCCTGCACTGCGAAGACCTGGACCTGTGCATGCGTTTTCGCCATGAGGGCTGGAAAGTCTGCTTCGTGCCCCAGGCAAAAATCTTTCACGCCTGGGGCGCCTGCAGCCGCTCACGCCCGTTGTTCGTCGAATGGCATAAACATCGAGGCATGATCCGCTTCTATGGCAAGTTCTTTCGTGATGATTATCCGAAGGTTCTTTCCTGGTGCATTTGCGCGGGGGTATGGCTGAGGTTCGGCGCAATGGTGGGGTACTACTCTGCGGTGCGGTTGAGGCAGATAGTCGGCGTAACTCGATGACTCACCAATCGTCCCCCGTCCATCCCGGGGACAAACAAATTGCCCCTGCGCTTTCCTGATAAACTCCGCGCTATCAGATCTTTTGTTCACGATGCGAAGAAGCTTGCTTCATTTGCCGCCGTAACGTCTCAAAGCAGAACCTCATGTCCTTGAACAACGAAGCCTCCTTACAGCAAACCTTTTCCCGTCGTTTCTCCGTGGCGCCGATGATGGATTGGACGGACCGTCACTGCCGATTCTTCCTGCGTCTACTGTCCAAACACACCCTGCTCTACACCGAGATGGTTACCACCGGTGCGCTGCTCAACGGTGATCATGAGCGCTTCCTGCGCTATCACCAGTCCGAACATCCTTTGGCACTGCAACTGGGCGGCAGTAACCCGGCGGACCTCGCGGCCTGCGCGCGTATGGCCCAGGAGCATGGTTATGACGAGGTCAACCTGAATGTCGGTTGCCCAAGCGATCGGGTGCAGAACAATATGATCGGCGCCTGCCTGATGGGGCATCCGGCGCTGGTGGCCGATTGCGTGAAGGCCATGCGCGATGCGGTGTCGATTCCGGTGACGGTCAAGCATCGCATCGGGATCAACGGTCGTGACAGTTATGCCGAACTGTGTGATTTCGTCGGCCAGGTCCAGGATGCCGGCTGCACCAGTTTTACCGTGCATGCGCGGATCGCGATTCTCGAAGGGCTATCGCCCAAGGAGAATCGGGATATTCCACCGCTGCGCTATGACGTGGCAGCACAGTTGAAGGCGGATTTCCCGCAGCTGGAAGTCATCCTTAACGGTGGAATCAAGACCCTGGAGGCCTGCCATGAACATCTGCAGACCTTTGATGGGGTGATGTTGGGTCGTGAGGCCTATCACAATCCCTATCTGCTGGCCGAGGTGGACCAACAGCTGTTCGGCAGCACCGCACCGGTCATTTCTCGGGCCGAGGCCCTGGCACAACTGCGACCTTATATTGCCGAGCATCTGGCTTGCGGTGGCGCGATGCACCACATCACTCGCCATGTGCTGGGACTGGGGACGGGCTTCCCTGGGGCTCGCAAGTTTCGCCAGTTGTTGTCGGTGGATATTCACAAGACCAAGGACCCATTGGGCCTGCTGGATCAGGCCGGGCAACTGCTTGAAGGGCGTTAACCATCAGCCGGGTTGAACCTGATGTGGCTTTTGGTATCTCAATTACCTGAATCACGCCCCAGCATTCAAACACCTGTTTTCAGGCCTCCGCCCTTGGGGCCGTTGTAAGCCTTCCGCGCCCTTGAGCGCCTGACAGCGCTCGGGTAATGTCATCAGACCCATAGGACAGAGCACGCTCATGACTTCCAAGCTGGAACAACTGAAGAAAATCACTACCGTGGTAGCCGATACCGGCGACTTCGACGCTATCGCCCGGGTCAAGCCGGTGGATGCCACCACCAACCCTTCGCTGCTGCTCAAGGCTGCAGCCATTCCTGGCTATGCCGACCTGTTGAACGCTTGCGTCAGCGACTGCAAGGGTGATGTCGGTCTGGCCAGCGATCGCTTTGGCGTGGCTGTCGGCCAGGAGATTCTCAAGGTCATTCCCGGTCGTATTTCCACTGAAGTGGACGCCCGGCTGTCGTTCGACACCGACGCGATGCTCAAACGCGCCCATCGCCTGGTCGAACTCTATGAAAAGGCTGGCGTAGGACGCGATCGAGTGCTGATCAAAATCGCTTCCACCTGGGAAGGCATTCGTGCCGCCGAGAAGCTGGAGCGTGAAGGCATCCAGACCAACCTGACCCTGCTGTTTTCCTTCGCTCAGGCCGTGGCCTGCGCCGAAGCTGGAGTCTTCCTGATCTCGCCATTTGTGGGTCGGATCTACGATTGGTACAAAAAAGCCAACGGCAGCGACTACACCGGCGCCGATGATCCGGGCGTACAGTCGGTCACACGCATCTACAACTACTACAAGGCCAACGACTACAAGACCGTAGTCATGGGGGCCAGCTTCCGCAACCTGAACCAGATCGAGCAACTGGCCGGCTGTGACCGCCTTACCATCAGCCCAGACCTGATCGAGAAGCTGGCAGCCGACACTGGCCAGCTAGAGCGCAAGCTGAGCCCGGGCAAGACCGGCGAAGCCCGTCAGAGCCTGAACGAATCGCAGTTCCGCTGGGCCTCCAATGAAGACGCCATGGCCACTGAGAAACTGGCCGAAGGCATTCGTCAGTTTGCCCGTGACCAGGAAAAACTCGAAGCCCTGCTGGCTGCCAAGCTCTGATTGCTCAGTACCAACGCAAAAAGGGCGAACCCTCACAGGTTCGCCCTTTTTTACGCATGTTGTTTCAGCGAGTCAGTGACGCTCCAGAGCGTTCACCAGATCGTGGAAGGCTTCGCGGTTGGAGTCGTTGAGCCCCATCAGGATCTTGTGAGCCTCCAGGACCTTAATCCGCACCACTTCTTCCGACTGGTCCTGGGAAGGCAAGTCGGCCAGGCATTCCGGGCAAGGAATCGGACGATCGACGATGTTGAACACCTGATCGAAGCCCATGGACTGCAACAGCCGGGTAATGTCTTCGTGGGTGGTGACGACGGTGGGCAATAGACCTACCTTCTGCCGCGATAGGATCGACAACTTGGCCAGCAGGCCCAGAGTAGTACTGTCGATGCTGCGGGTTTCAGTGAGGTCGATCACGATCGCCGAGAAATTCAGCGCAGTGAAAATCCGCTCAATAGTCGCATCCAACGCCGAACACAGGGTCAGGCGCACTTCACCGATGAACTTCAGGACAAAAGTGCCGTCCTGCTCGGCGAACTGGATTCTACCGGTACTCATTAAAGGTTCCTGCTCAACACTAACAGGGCGATATCATCCGGCATCTCCCCTAGCGTGGCCAATCCAAAAACTTGCCGCAGGCCATCCAGGCTGCCGCCCGCAGCTCTCACCCGTTCAGGCAAGGCCGCTTCTTTTTCTTTGAGTGTAGGTTCGGGCAAAAGGTCCAGAATGCCATCGGACATCAGCGTCAAGCTGAACACCGGGGGCAGTTCCAGAATGTGGTCTTCATAGGTAGCCTCGTTGAACAGCCCCACCGGCAAACCACGCCCTTCCAGATAACGCACACTGTCTGGTGTGTACAACACCGGCAACGGCAAGTGCCCGCCAATGCTATAGGTCAACAAACCAGTCTCCTCGTCGATAACTCCACCGACCATCGTGACGTGTTTGCCCAGCTTACAACTGATCAGGCCACGGTTGATATGGCCCAGCACTTCCGAAGGCTTGAATTCCGGCAAGGTACCGTTGCGCTTGGACTCGAACAGCAGGCGCGTGGTCATGAACTTCAACAGCACGGTGACGAAGGCCGATGACGCGCCATGGCCGGAAACGTCAGCCAGGTAGAAGGCAACCCGACGCTCGTCGACGCGGAAGTAGTCGACGAAATCCCCCGACAGGTAGAGCGAAGGGATGATCTGGTGCGCGAAATTAAACTCATCAATCGACCAGGGACTGGTGGGCAGCATGTTCATCTGCACCTGGCGACCGGCGTTCTGATCTTCCTGAAGCAGATTGAGGCTGGCCTCGAGTTCGCGGTTGGCGGCTTCGAGCTTTTCTCGATAACGCTGGTTTTCCAGCAACAAGCGCGCTCGATCCAGGGCTCGACGCACAGAGTGCTCGAGCACGGCCAGATCTTCCAGAGGCTTGATCAGGTAGTCCGCCGCACCCAGGCGCAGTGCTTCAACCGCGTCATTCATCACGCCCGCCCCCGAAACCACTATCACCGGGGTTTGCGGCGACAACTCGGTCACTTGACGGATAAGTTCGAGACCGCCCATCTGCGGCATGCGCAGATCGCAGATCACCAGATCGGGGTTGTCGCGCTGGAATACCTGAAGACCCTGCTGGCCGTTAGCAGCCTGCAGTACGCTGAAGCCACTGTCTTCCAAATAGGCCGCGAGACTCGCGCGTACTACTTCGTCGTCATCGATTATCAGCAGCGTGGCACTGGTTTTTTGCATGTGGGCAAACGGCGCCAGAATTAGGTTGGCGTAGGTGGCTTGGCCCAAGGCCTGGCGCACGCTACTGGATTCGCTTTCTAGCCACTCTGAAGTGGAGCCAGGACCTTCAGCCCTGCACGCCCGCTCATCAGAGGTGCCCTTCTAAGGCGCAGACGGTACTCCCATCCGCGGGGCGTTTCAAGCTCATGCCGATGGTCGCCTGACGTCTTTACACCGCAAATCACCGGGAGTTATAAAAACCGCTAAAACCGCAACTCAATCGCAGGATGGAACCCATGAATCAGAACCAGCGTGACTACAGTGAAAAGCGCGATTACATCCGTATGCGGGTGGATGCCGAGGTCACGCTGATCCACCAGGGACAGGTGATAGAAGCGGTCTGCATTGACCTTTCCAGCAGCGGCATGCAGGTCCAGGCGCCTCGCTCATTTCAGGTCGGCGACCTACTGAGTGTGCGTATCGACTCGGAGCATGCAGCCCTCAGAGGCCTTGAAGCGGAGACCGAAGTGGTCTGGGTCAACTCACAGGAGGGTGGCGGCCAGAAACTTGGGCTTACAATCCTTAAGATGAAGTAAAACTTCCGTCCATGAAAAAGGCGGCCTCATGGCCGCCTTTTCAGTTTCTGCAAGACAGTTGCCCGATCAGAAGTCGTCTTCGACCTGACCATCCTTGACCTTGAATTCACGATTCTGCAGATAGGCATTGCGCACAAAGGTGTAGCGATCACCGCGAATCAACTTGTCCGCAGCCAGCAGGCTGGCACGAGTATCAACCACGTTCACGCCCATGGTGATGTTGCGCGCAGGGATGTCGTTCATGTAGCGATAAGGCAAGGTGTAGCGGTCCACATACTTGGCCGGCGCATCACGCAGGGTGCTAGGGCCCAGCAACGGCAGCATCACGTAAGGACCGCTGCCCACGCCCCAATAGCCGAGGGTCTGGCCAAAGTCTTCGTCATTGCGCTGCAGGCCCATCTGGGTACCGACGTCAAAGAAGCCCGCCAGCCCCAACGTGGTGTTCATCAGCAGGCGCGCAGTATCCACACCGGCGGCACGAGGCTTGGCCTGGAGGATGTCGTTGGCCAGGTTGCCGACGTCACCGAGGTTGCGGAACATGTTGTGGATACCGTCTTCCAGAAACTGCGGCGTCACCGCCTGGTAGCCTTGGGCCAACGGCTTCAGGGCATAGGTATCAAGGGTGTCGTTGAACGTGAAGATGGGACGGTTGATGCTTTCCCACGGGTCCTCTTCGGCCGCCTGGGCGGCCAGGGGAGCCAGCGTCACACCGGCACTCATACATAGCGGAACTAGATAACGGCTCCAGCGCATAGCAGGAAACTCCTTGGATTGTTCTCTCGTGGGGCTATGCCCTGAGGTTAGGTCGAGGAGTATAAAGCGGATAGGCCTGTTTAGGCAGCATCACTGCAAGCAGCCTGGAGGCATCAGTCAATCAATCCTGTTCGCATTCACCTCACTGTCACCTGCATGTCATCTTCCCCGGCTAGCCTGGAGAAGAATTTCAAGGACGTTGATATGCCCCACGCCGATGCCTTAGCCCAGACTGCAGCGCCATTGACCGCGGTGCTCTTCGGCCTCAGTGGCTGCCTGGTGGATTTCGGTGCGCGCACGCGCCTGCAAACCACCACGCACCCTGGCCCGGAACAGGTCCGGACCACGCCAGGGGCTTTGGACACCTTGCGTCATCTGCAACAACTGGGCATTCCCTGCGCCTGGCTTGAGCAACTACCCTGCGCCAGCAGCAGCCACCTGGCCGCCGCCC
>NZ_JAFGYX010000208.1:0-244 GCF_017491625.1 Pseudomonas sp. 50_B | reverse complement strand
TCGGCTACTTCGTCCTGCTGTTCAGCACCTTGGGCTATTTCTTCCCGATCTTCGGCGAGGGCAACACCCCGGCCGCGGTGATCGGCGCCTCGGTGCTGCTCTGGGCCGTGCACTTCCTGGTGCTGCGTGGGATCAAGGAGGCGGCGTTCATCAACCAATTGACCACGGTGGCGAAGATTGTGCCGCTGGTGATGTTCATCGTCATTGCGGCCGTGGCGTTCAAGGCCGACATCTTCACCCGCGA
>NZ_JAFGYX010000207.1:0-244 GCF_017491625.1 Pseudomonas sp. 50_B | reverse complement strand
TCAGCGGTGAAGATGTCCAGCTTGAAGGCGAACAGGGCAATCAGCACGAACAGCAGCAGCGGCACTACTTTGGCCACCGTGGTCACCAGGTTGATGAAGGCCGCTTCCTTGATCCCGCGCAGCACCAAAAAGTGCACGGCCCACAGCAGCAATGACGCACAACCGATGGCCACCGGGGTATTGCCCTGGCCGAACACCGGAAAGAAATAGCCCAGGGTGCTGAACAGCAGGACGAAGTAGCCGA
>NZ_JAFGYX010000206.1:0-244 GCF_017491625.1 Pseudomonas sp. 50_B | reverse complement strand
CCAAGTCCGGGTTCTTCACGCCCCAGATATCAGCGGTGAAGATGTCCAGCTTGAAGGCGAACAGGGCAATCAGCACGAACAGCAGCAGCGGCACTACTTTGGCCACCGTGGTCACCAGGTTGATGAACGCCGCCTCCTTGATCCCACGCAGCACCAAAAAGTGCACGGCCCACAGCAGCAATGACGCACAACCGATGGCCACCGGGGTATTGCCCTGGCCGAACACCGGAAAGAAATAGCCCAG
>NZ_JAFGYX010000205.1:0-245 GCF_017491625.1 Pseudomonas sp. 50_B | reverse complement strand
CCACCACATGCTCCAGCACGGCAGCCATGGACGGGTTCTGCAGCTTGGCCAGTTCCGGCTGGGTCATGATCCCCAGGGACAGCACGTTCACCAGCACCAGGAACAGCAGCACGGTGATGAAGCCGATCACCGTGGCCCGCCCGACGTCCGCGCGTTTCTGCGCCCGGGCCGAGTAGACGCTGGCGCCCTCGATGCCGATGAACACGAATACCGTGACCAGCATCATGTTGCGCACCTGGTCCATC
>NZ_JAFGYX010000204.1:0-245 GCF_017491625.1 Pseudomonas sp. 50_B | reverse complement strand
ATCACGTTGGTCAGCCACAGGGCATTGACCGGCACATGGTTGGCGTTCTCCTTCTTCAGGAACGCTGGCATGGTCCGGTCCCGGGCGGTCGCGTAGAGAATCTCCGCGCACAGCAGCACCCAGGACAGCAGCGCTCCCAGCAGCGAGATGATCAGGCCGACGCTGATCAGCACCGCGCCCCAGTGGCCCACCACATGCTCCAGCACGGCAGCCATGGACGGGTTCTGCAGCTTGGCCAGTTCCGG
>NZ_JAFGYX010000203.1:0-245 GCF_017491625.1 Pseudomonas sp. 50_B | reverse complement strand
CCGGAGCTGGCCAAGCTGCAGAACCCTTCCCTGGCAGCAGTGCTGGAACATATCGTCGGCCCCTGGGGCGCCTTGCTGATCAGCATTGGCCTGGCGATTTCCCTGCTGGGGGCGCTGTTGTCCTGGGTGCTGCTGTGTGCGGAGATCATGTTCGCCGCGGCCAAGGACCACACCATGCCGGAGTTCCTGCGCCGCGAGAACGCCAACCATGTACCGGCCAACGCCCTGTGGCTGACCAATGCCAT
>NZ_JAFGYX010000202.1:0-246 GCF_017491625.1 Pseudomonas sp. 50_B | reverse complement strand
CGCTGATATCTGGGGCGTGAAGAACCCGGACTTGGGCAGCGTGATGAACCAGGTGCGCAACATGATGCTGGTCACCGTCTGGGTGTTCATCGGCATCGAGGGCGCCAGCATCTTCTCGTCCCGGGCGCAGAAACGCGCGGACGTCGGGCGGGCCACGGTGATCGGCTTCCTGGGGGTGCTGGCGCTGCTGGTGCTGGTGAATGTGCTGTCCCTGGGGATCATGAGCCAGCCGGAGCTGGCCAAGCT
>NZ_JAFGYX010000201.1:0-246 GCF_017491625.1 Pseudomonas sp. 50_B | reverse complement strand
CCGCGATATCTGGGGCCGTAGCAATCCGAATTTTGGCGGGGTGATGGACCAGGTGCGCAACATGATGCTGGTCACGGTATTCGTGTTCATCGGCATCGAGGGCGCCAGCGTCTACTCGGCCCGGGCGGAAAAACGCTCGGACGTGGGCAAGGCCACTGTCATCGGCTTCATCACCGTGCTGCTGTTCCTGGTGCTGGTGAACGTGCTGTCCCTGGGGATCATGACCCAGCCGGAACTGGCCAAGCT
>NZ_JAFGYX010000200.1:0-247 GCF_017491625.1 Pseudomonas sp. 50_B | reverse complement strand
GGCACTACTTTGGCCACCGTGGTCACCAGGTTGATGAAGGCCGCTTCCTTGATCCCGCGCAGCACCAGGAAGTGCACGGCCCAGAGCAGCACCGAGGCGCCGATCACCGCGGCCGGGGTGTTGCCCTGGCCGAACACCGGAAAGAAATAGCCCAGGGTGCTGAACAGCAGGACGAAGTAGCCGACGTTGCCCAGCCAGGCACTGATCCAGTAGCCCCAGGCGGACGAGAAGCCCATGTAGTCGCCGA
>NZ_JAFGYX010000199.1:0-247 GCF_017491625.1 Pseudomonas sp. 50_B | reverse complement strand
GTAGCAATCCGAATTTTGGCGGGGTGATGGACCAGGTGCGCAACATGATGCTGGTCACGGTATTCGTGTTCATCGGCATCGAGGGCGCCAGCGTCTACTCGGCCCGGGCGCAGAAACGCGCGGACGTGGGCAAGGCCACTGTCATCGGCTTCATCACCGTGCTGCTGTTCCTGGTGCTGGTGAACGTGCTGTCCCTGGGGATCATGACCCAGCCGGAACTGGCCAAGCTGCAGAACCCGTCCATGGC